>JAFANO010000116.1 GCA_019232645.1 Planctomycetaceae bacterium
GCCAACTCGCTGTCATGCTGAACCACACCAGGAACGCGGCCATACTGGAGAACAGGGTGACCGCTCCGAGCAGGATGTACACCCCTTGCAACGACAGGTACAGGTAAAGGCCTGGTCCGCTCATCTGCTCGCTATCGGCTCTGGGTACGCGTTCACGGCCTGAGGGTGACAGCCGTTCAGATGCGACGACTGTTGAAGGCGGTATCTCGGACCGACGCGCGCGACGCTCCTGGAGCAAGTCGTTTTTCAACCGCCGAACCGCGCCGCAATCGATGCGCAGGATGTACCCAGTGACCGTCGCGGCGTCGGTCAAATACATGACCGCATCCGCGATGTCCTTGACCATGGAAGGCCGACCCTTCGGCAACAGGCTCTCCATCACGTCCTTCGGAGTGTTCCGGTGGAGCGGCGTGTAGACGACGCCGGGCGCCACGGTGTTCACGCCGATACCGACTGTCGCGTACTCCATCACCACGTCCCGGGTGACGGTCCCTGATCGCTATCTCGAAGAGGTCTTGTGCGGCGGTTCAAAAATCCACATCGAGCACGATGCGGTATCGAGCCTTGCCCGCTTCCAGCCGCTCGAACGCTTCGTTGATGCGGCGCATCGGAAAGTGTTCCGTCTGCGGTGTGATGTTGTGCCGCGCGGCGAATTCGAGCATCGTTCCGATGCCCACCGGCGAACCGATCGGCGAGCCGGAGAAGCTCCGCTGCCCCATGATGAGCGGGATCACCGCGAGCGGGATCGGTTCAAGCACGAAGCCGACGACGTGCAGCCGGCCGTTGGGAGCCAGCGAGGCGATGAGCGCGTCCCAATCGAGCGGGACATTGACGGTGACAAGCAGCAGGTCGAATACCCCCGCCAATTCCTTGATCGCGTCCGAATTGCGGCTCGACACGACTCGATGCGCACCGAACTTCCGGGCTTCGTCGAACTTGCTCTCGCTCGAGGTGAACGCCGTCACTTCGCAGCCGTACGCGGCGGCGAATTTCACGGCCATGTGGCCCAGCCCGCCGATGCCGACGATGCCCACGCGGCTGGTCGGCTTGGCGTACATCGCCAGCGGATTGAACACGGTCATGCCGCCGCACAAAAGCGGGCCAGCCTCGGCGACGTTGATTTTTTCCGGCAGGGGGACGGCCCAGCCCCAGTGCGCGCGGACGCGGCTGGCGAATGCGCCTTTGTGCCCGACGATCGTAAACGTTGATTGCGGGCACAAATGGTGATTGCCCGACATGCATTGACGGCAGTGCATGCAGCTGCCTGCCGTCCAGCCGACCCCAACGCGTTGTCCGACTGTCAGCCCCTTGGCCGCTCGTCCGACTTCGACCACTCGGCCAACGGCTTCGTGCCCCAGCACGGCCGGAAACTGCGAGAACCCCCAGTCGTTGTTCCGGATCGAAAGGTCGGAGTGACAAAGTCCACAGTGCTCGACCTCCACTTCCACTTCCTCGTCCCCAAGCGGCCCGAGCTCGACCTTCTGCCGAACCAAGCTGCTCTTCGCGGCCGGGGCGACCCATGCTTCGATCGTTGCCATTGCGATTCTCCGACAGGGTGAATTGATAATTGCGCATCCGCGCACCAACGGGTCGGTTGGGCGCGTCGGACTGATCGACCGACGCATCGCTCGGCGAGGTAACGTAGCCGTTCACAGGGTGGGATAAGTGGAATTACGCGGCTTTGGTTCCAGCTGTGGTGACTGGCAGAAGAGAGGGGATCGCTTGGCCCCGACAATCCGCTTCAAAGCACGAGCTCAGGTAATCCAGGACGTTGCGCCCCTGTTGACGGCAGGTCGCCACGACGGTCAGCATTCGCTCCACGAATCGGCTCCCGTCCACACTGTCGGTCCCCCCGCTGATCCGACGCCAGATCACCGCATGGCGCAACGCCCGTTCCACCGCGTTGTTCGTGGGCTCAATCCCCCTGACCCGCGCGAACGCCCACAAACCCTCCTCCACTTTGAGGATCTCGAAGCACGTCGCCGCCGTCTTCGCGCACGCGCACCGCGACCCTTCCTGAAGGGCCTGCTTGACCTCCCGACGCAAGCGGCTCATCCGCTCCTGGAACGAACTCCATTCCAGAGTCCCGTCGCGCACCCGGTGCCAATGGCGGAACAACCGGTTCGACAACGAAAGCAACCGCCGCCCGATCTTCTCGCCCTCCCCACCCCGGTCCATCATCGCCTGAAAGTCGCGACGCAGATGCGCCCAGCAGATTTGTCGCCACCGCGCCAGGATCCAGTCATACGCGCTGAAGCGGTCGCTGCCGACCACCTGATCGTCCTTGCTCCCCAAGAGGGCCTTGGCGATCTCGCCACTCCGGTTCTTGGCGATGGTGAAGACCGTGAAGAGATGGGTCACTGTCGCCCACAACCAGACCTTGTGACGATCCTCGCGCCACGACGTCTCGTCGATGTTCACCACCTCCGCCTGAGGGACCGCAGTCGCGAGTTCGTTGTAGGGGGCCTCCAGGACCGCGGCCGACTGCCGTTCCAGTTTGGGGATCATCCCGGTGGAGATCGAGAGCGTAAACAGGTCGGCGCTCATCTGCTGGATCTGTCGCTTGCTGAGACGATAGACCCCCGCGAACATGGCCAGCACGGCCTGGAGGTAAGGACCAAAGCATCCGGTGGGGACGCCAGGGGGCAAGGTGCCGCAGGTGGTCGCGCCGCAGCCGGGACAGGTCAGGCGATGGAACCGATACTCATCGACGATCGGCTCGATCTTGGGCAGTTCGGCGACCTGATGGATCAGGGGTTCGGGGTCGTCGCCGGAGAGCTCATGACCACAACGGCGACAGGTGGTCGGCTTGCAGTGGACCGTCTCACGAACCTTCTCGGGAGGTACCAAGCTGCGGTGGAACTTGCGATGTCCGGGCTGGCCGCCGCGTTTTTTCCCGCTGGGAGGAACGGGGGGTTTGCGCTTCATCCCGATCGGATCGGACGAGGGGGGCTTGGATGAGTTGGTGGAGTTGAGCTTGAGCCGCGCTTCGAGGTCACGTACCCGTGTTTCCAGTTCGTCGATCCGCTGCTGCATCGCCAAGAATACAGCGGCGATGGCCGCCTGTGAGTCTGGCGGCACCTGTGCCCAGAGTTCATGGGGGATGGGCAGTGGGTCGATCATGATGATGGTATAGTGCCCTCATCGGCAACTTTCAATCCCGGACTGTGAACGCCTACGATTGTCGTGAGAGACCGTCCCTTCGTCTGAGACCGCCGTCCCGCCCCGTCGCACGGCCGCCGTCAGTTGGTGGAAGCTCTCCCGCAATTCTGGGGCGAGCATGAACCGCGCCGCGTCTCCCACATAAGCCGGCGACTTGCGATCGAGGAACACCTTCGCGTCGTCGGTGAGCTCGTAGCGGTCGCCGTGCTTGCGGAGAAATCCGAGGATGGTGAGATAGTCCGCCAGGATGCGGACGCCCCGCGGCGCGGCCCGGCACGCTTCGGCCAGCTCGCTCGCCGTCTGTCGCCCCGCCGCCACGAGCGAGAACAGATCCAGCTCGATGGCCGCCCGGAGCGCTTCCGTACGCTGATAGGCGTTGATCGTGTCGAAGAACAACGCGGAGGACAGTCCTTGGGTAGCCATTGCGTATCCCTACTCGAATGATCCTGAAACACAGCCCACGGCCTCGGGTCGATTCTATGTAACGGGCGAGACCGCGAAAGCCGTGGATTGTTGCCGGGTTGTGCCGCGGTCCAAGGCGGAATCGTCGGCTCGACGTGCAAGTTGGCCGGCGAACGGTCGGGAACGGAACTCCGATCCTTGTCCCCGCCGATTGAGCAACTTCAGGCTGAGGATAGCACTGGTGAGCGTCGCCCGCTACGGTCTGATCGACCGACGCACGGGAAGTATCTTCACGGATCGATGCCCTTCTGTACGCTTATCAACCTCGACTCGTGAGCAGTAACATCGTGTTAACTCGGTCCAGCATATGTTGAACCATGCCCGAAGATCCGCGCGAGGAGCTGTCGGGCGTTGCCCTGGATCAATGCGACTGCTGTGACGGGATCGAAGGACGAGGAGAGCCAAGCGACAATCCCGGTGACGCCGCCGAGGCCCGGTAGGGTCTGGTCGACGCCGAGGAAGTCGGTGCCGATGGCGATGCCCTCGAAGCCCGGACGGCCCCGGAACGGGACCGCGGCGGCGGCCTCGATGCCCGCCTTGAGCGCCTCGGCCGAGTCGTAGAACGGCGGGCCGACGCTGAAGCCGACCACCCCGCCCAGTGCGCGGAGCCGCCGGAGGTTCTCCGGGGTGATGGCCCGGGGGGTCGCGAAGCCCTCGTGTCGCGGGGCGCCGTGGCTGTAGACAGGGATCAGTCGGGTCGCGCGGCGGTCGTCGGCCTCGAACCAGTCGAGCGCCTCGGCGGCCGCATGGGGATTGAGGTGGGCCAGGTCGAGCACCGGGCAGGGGCCGCCGGGCCCGGCCGCAAGGTCGGCCAGCGCCTCCAGGAACGCGCGGCCCAGGTCGGTCAGGCCGCGCTCGTCGCCGGGCGTCGATGACCCGCCCAGGACGCTCGACGCGGCGTAGACCGGCTGGAAGAGCCGGACCCCGCGCGTGAACAGGCCCGCGAGCCGGTCGAGGTCGCCGGGCGACCGGACCAGCGCGTCGAACCCCTCGACGCCCACGATCCCCCAGCAGAGCCCCTCGGGGTCGTCGAGCCACCGGCCGACGTCCTCCGCGGTGAACAGGAGCCGGCCGCAGAACTCCGCCTCGACCCGCGCCAGCAACTGGCCGAGCGCGGCCCACGGATCGGCCTGCCGCGCCCAGTCGTCCTCGGCGCGGTAGCACGACAGAACGGCCGCCCACGTCCCTTGCAGATATCCCTCCGACTGTCCGAGCCGCGCCCGGACCCGAGGGTACAGCGCGGCGTCGAACACGGTCGCCTCGGGGGCATACTGCAAGAGCCAGTCGGTGTGGAGGTCGATGAGGCGCATCGATCGTCCGTCGTCAAGGATTGGCCCGTTCGTCCCGCCGCCGGAGGCCCGAGGCGTGGGCCCCCGCCCCAGGCCAGAGCCGGCCTACTCCTCGGGGGCATCCCTCAGGGGGATTCGCTCCAGGAACCGGCGGACCAGCCCGCGGAGTCCGGTCCAGGAGAGGGTATCGTGGCTGCCTGCGACGTCGTCGCGGCCCGACCAGAGGATCGGGGGGGCATCGGCCAGCGCTTGCGCCAGGGGAGAGTCGGGGGGCGCGAGGGCCCTGAGCCGACCGGGCCAGCAGGCGCCGGCGCGCCGGGGGGGCGTCGGCGACCAGGAGGCGCGGAGCGTCGCGGCGGCGGACCGCTCGGGACGCGCCTTCGCGCCCAGGCCGGCGGCGAGGGCGGACTCGCCCCAGCCGATCAGGACCGTCGCCTCGCGACGCGTCACCTCGAGCGGTCGGCCCGAGAGACGAGCCAGGCGTTGCACGCCGTCGGCCGGGTCCGCGGGCTCCTGGCCCTTGAGGTACGACGCGACGAGCCGGGGCAGGACCCTCGTGGCGATCCGATCGGCGGCGGGCGGGTCGGCGGAGTGCAGCACGAGTAGGGTGCCGGCGACGTCGCCCGAGGGATCGACCAAGATGGAGCCCGAGAGGCCCCGGAGCTTGGGCCAGAGGTCCACCTCGGGGCGGACCCCGGCGGCGGTGGCGAGCAGGTTCAGCCGAGTCCGCAGCGGCGCGACCCGGTCGCGGGCCGAATCAGCCCGCTCGACTCGGTCCGCCAGCGCAAACGCCGCGTCCCAGGCCCGGGCGCCGGCGTCGAGCGCGACCGAGGCCGACGCCACGGTCCCCGAGGCCGGCAGCCATTCGAGCCAGGCCGGGTCGATCGTCGTCGCCGAGCCCGGCGAGGCCGCGGCGAACCGCGCCGAGATCGCGATCGTGAGGGTCTCGCCCTCCAGGCCGGCGACCGCCTCGGCGCCCTGACAGCCGCTCGCCCGCGGCACCTCGACCAGGCGACGGCGGCAGACCGGCCCGGACGCCGCGAGCGCCTGGGGGTCGAGCCGGAGCCACCAGCCGGTCTCGACCGGAGGACGATCGTCGACCCCGGCCCGGGCGCGCGCCAGGGCGACGGGTAGCTCGTCGCGCGACCCCGCCACGACCAGCACGCCGGGCACGCGCGCCACCACGGCCGAGCCGGGGGGGCCGAGCCGATCGATCGTGACACCGTTCCAGGGCGGATCGCTCCCGCCCCCGGTCAGCGTCAGCGCCGTCGCCATCGCGGCGACGGTCCCGTCGTCGCGCGGCACGGTCGCGTACCACCGGACATGCCCATCCCCGGGATCAAGGCCCAGGCCCAGCTCGGCCCCGTCGAGCATCCGGAACTCGGCGATCATCTCCGGGTTCAGCGCCGCGATCGCGGCTTCCAAGGGCTTGCCCAGCCCCCGGGTCCCGCCAGTCGCGCGCTTCCAGGCTGCCAGCGCCGAGGCGGGGTCCGAGGACCGCGCGCCCCGGAACAGCGCGATCAGGCGCTCGAGCTGCCGGTCGGGCCGGATCGGCCGGATCGTCACCGCCTCGGAGGGTTCCGCCCCCCGCGCCAGTCCCGCGCCGATCCCGAGCAACAG
>JAFANO010000714.1 GCA_019232645.1 Planctomycetaceae bacterium
TTCTTCCAGTTGGATGCATCGCGGGCACTGGCCTGGTTTGGGATCGTCCATGGTTGCGCCAAATTACCGATCCCTGCTGAGGAAACCAAGAGCCATCTCGATCCCCGTGAACGGTTACGACTTCTGGCGACCTACTTAATACTGCAGCGCCAGGTCGAATTAATTAGTTCGTCGCAAATTATTCTCTCTCAAGAAGTTAGATTATCATAAACCGAATTCTAATCGTAATTCGCAGGAATGTATTAGATTCCTTGGCCGTAACGACTTAGGTCAACGACAGTCGTCCGACATGGCGCTGTAGTATTAATTGGAGATTTTAAGTTTTAAATGTGAAATTGATTATGAATCTGAAATCTCGAATTCGAAAGTGATTGGAAATCTGAGATCTCGAATTTGAGATCCGAACGGAGTGCTCAAACCCCCTGGAGGGCGTATGAGGGACAGGCCGGCGCGGGGCGCGGATCGGGGACGGCCGACCGAGCAGCATGCCGGTCGCGAGCGCACCGATGGCGCCGGCCGATCGCGGTCGACGCTCAGGACGCGTCGATGTCGTTGAGGGCGGAGGCGAGCTTGGCGACGAAGCGGCCGATGTCCTGCACGACCTGAGCGCGGGTCAGCTTCTCGGCGTCGGCCAGGCGCTTGACCAAGGCGCTGCCGACGATCAAGCCGTCGGCGACGGGGGCCAGCGTCCGGAAATGCTCGGAGGTGCTGATGCCGAAGCCGATGCAGATCGGCAAGACGGTCTGGGTGCGGAGCCAGGCGACGTTCTCGGCCAGCTCCGGCGGAAGAGCCTTCCGCTCGCCGGTGATCCCGGCGACCGAGACATAATAAAGGAACCCGGTCGTCGACTGCGCGATCCGGATGGCGCGGTCGCGCGGCGTGGTCGGGGTGACGAGCTGGATCAGCCGGAGGTCCATGGCCATCGCCTGATGCGCCAGCCCCTCCGACTCCTCGACCGGGAGGTCCGGGACGATCAGGCCGTCGATCCCGGCGGTGACCGCCTCGCGGAGGAAGCGGTCCATCCCCCGGCGATGGATGATCGCGTAAGAAACCATCGTTACCAGCGGGACGACGGTCAGCGGACCGCTGGACGTCTCGGCCCGGAGGGTCCGGATCGTCTGGAAGATGTGCACCAGACGGGTGCCGCGCTCCAGCGCGCGGTGATAGCTCGCTGCGATCACCGGTCCGTCGGCGATCGGGTCGGAGTACGGGATGCCGATCTCGATCATGTGTGCACCGCACGCCACCAGCTCGGTGATCAGCGCCGCGGTGGTCGGCAGGTCGGGGTCGCCCGCCGTGATGAACGGCAACAGGGCGCGGCGGCCTTCGTTCTTGAGGCGGGCGAACAGGGCGTCGATGCGGTTCATGCGGATCTCGAGAGTCCAGGCCGTGGGCTGCGGGCAGCGAAAATCGAGGCTCGGCCAGTCGACAGCGGCGAGGCCGCCTCCCGACAGGGGAGTGGGCTCGGGGGGCGGCTTCCTTCACCGGCCCCCTCCGACGATCCCAAGGGGTGCAACCCGTTTGGCTGCAACTTATACGGATTCCAGGACTTTCGTGCGCTCGGTCCGCTGATTTGAGATCTGAAATCTCAAATTTGAGACCCGGACAGAGCGCACAGATCTGGGACGCGTATTACCCATTTTAATAGATTTGGGTGAGATGGCATACTTGGACAAAAAGAACTTCGTCGTTGTTCAGCGAGGCAAAAACAGCAGCCAAACAGGTGGCACCCGCTTCAAATGGGCTCGCCGCGGAGCCGGGCGACCTCGTAGGCATCCTTGTCGCCGCGCCCGGAGAGGCAGACGACCAGGACCTTGCCCTCGCCGAGGCGTGGGGCCTCTTTCAGCGCCTGGGCGAGGGCGTGACTCGGCTCGAGGGCGGGGAGGATGCCCTCGGATCTGGCGGTGGCCTGATAGGCGTCGAGCGCCTCGGCGTCGGTGATGCTCTCGTAGCGGACGCGGCCGGCATCCTTCCAGTAGCTGTGCTCGGGGCCGACGCCCGGATAGTCGAGGCCGGCGGAGATCGAGTGGACGCCCTGCGTCTGGCCGTCCTCATCCTGGAGCACGTAGCTGAAGCTGCCGTGCAGGACGCCGGGTCTCCCCTGCGACAGGCTGGCGGCGTGCGCGCCGGCCTGGGGGCCGCGCCCGCCCGCCTCGGCGCCGACCAGCTCGACCTCGGGGTCCTGAACGAACGGGGAGAAGATCCCGGCCGCGTTCGACCCACCCCCGACGCAGGCGATGACGCAGTCGGGCAGGCGGGCGAACCGCTCCAGGCATTGCGCGCGGGTCTCGCGGCCGATCACCGCCTGGAAGTCACGGACGATCATCGGGAAGGGGTGCGGCCCGACGACGCTCCCGATCGTGTAGTGCGTCTGGCGCGACGAGCCCATCCAGTCGCGCATCGCCTCGTTGGTCGCGTCGCGGAGCGTCCGCGAGCCGGTCGTGACCGGCACGACGGTCGCGCCCAGCGTCTTCATGTTGAAGACGTTGAGTTTCTGGCGGCGGATATCCTCCTCGCCCATGTAGACCGTGCATTCCAGGCCGAACAGCGCGCAGGCCGTCGCGGTGGCGACCCCATGCTGGCCCGCCCCCGTCTCGGCGATCACGCGGATCTTGCCCATCCGCTGCGCCAGCAGGACCTGTCCCAGGGCGTTATTGATCTTGTGCGCCCCGGTGTGGTTGAGGTCCTCGCGCTTGAGATAGATGGCGGCCCCGCCGGCGAGCCGGGTCAGCCGCTCGGCCAGGAACAGCGGCGACGGTCGGCCGACGTAGTTCTTCAGGTAATCGTCCAGCCGCGCCTGGAACTCCGGGTCGGCCTTGGCCCGCTCGTACTCCTCGGCCATCTGGCTCAGGGCATCCATCAGGGTTTCGGGGACGAACCGCCCGCCGAATGCCCCGAACCTGCCGAGCGCATCGGGCAACTGGTGGCCGGTGGACTCCGAGGGAGAGGTCAGGGACATGGGCGAACGATCCTCAAGGCGGGGGACGGCGACGTCCGGGCGTAAGAGACCATTGTCCCGAGATGCCGAGGGTCCGGTCAAGGGGTCCAACCGCGCGAAGCAGCTCGCAAGATTCGAGAACTCACGACGGGCGAACCGGCGCCACCTCCTGAAGGTGGACGAGATCCCCCTGGCCCCTTCCAGGTCTCACGAGTAACTTGGGATCGTAGCGGACCGCAATGGGCGGGGACGACCGACGAAGACCGAGCGCGGGATGGGGGCTCCATGACCACGAACAGCACGAGGACGATCTTCATCACTGGGGCCACCGGACTGGTCGGCAGCCACGCGGTGGAAGAAGCCCTCCGGCGCGGTCATCGCGTCCGCGCCCTCGTCCGCGATTCGAGCGACACGCGCTGGCTTGATCGGTGGGGCGTGGAGCAAGTCCGCGGCGACCTCGCCGACCCCGACGCCCTCCGTCGGGGGGTCGACGGTGTCGACTGGGTCTTCAATTGCGCCGCCAAGGTGGGCGACTGGGGGACCCTGGAAGAGTTTCGCCGGCTCAACGTGGAGGCGTTCCGGCACCTGCTCGACGCCGCTTCCGAGGCGCGGGTCGAGCGGTTCGTGCACGTCAGCTCGCTCGGGGTCTACGAGGCGCGCGATCACGACGGGACCGACGAGACCATCCCCCCGGCGGCCGAGTCGCTCGACGCCTACACGCGCTCGAAGGTCGAGGCTGAGGAACTGGCGCTCCGCTTCGTGGCCCAGCGCGGGCTGCGGTTGAGCATCGTCCGGCCCGGCTTCATCTACGGCCCGCGCGACCGGACGGTCTTGCCCAAGCTGGTCCAGGCCTTGCGGTCGGGCCGGTTCTTCTACTTCGGGTCGGGCAACCAGGTCCTGAACTGCATCTCCGTCAAGAACCTCGTCCACGGGATCTTCCTCGCCGCCGAGGTCCCCGAGGCGATCGGCGAGGTCTTCAACCTGACCGACGGTCGCCGCGTGACCAAGCGCGAATTCGTCGGCCGGGTCGCCGCACTGGCCGGGCTCCGGCCCCCGCGCCGCAGCATCCCGCTCTGGCTGGCCTGGACGCTCGCCGTCCTGATGGAACGCCGGGCGAAGCGGCTCAAGTCCCCCGAGCCCCCGCTGGTCAACAAGGCGCGATACAAGTTCCTCGGCCTGAACCTTGACTATTCGATCGCCAAGGCTCGACGAGTCCTCGGCTATCATCCCCCCTACACCACCGAGGAAGGACTCGTCGAAGCGATGGCCGAATTCGCTCCGGACTCCCCGAACGTCGAGCCTGAACTGGCGCGCGGTCGCAAGGAGCCGGACGCAGACGGGGAGAGGAGAGTGACCCGATCGCCGCGGCTCGCGACCGCTCCTCCCGAGAAGAATATCCGAGAATCATGATCGACCCCTGATGAGGAACGCACCCATGGCAGACCTGAAGCACAAGCATGTCGCCGTCCTCGTCGAGAAGATGTACGAGGACCTGGAACTCTGGTATCCCGTCCTCCGACTCCGCGAGGCGGGCTGCGACGTCAAGGTCGTCGGCCCCAAGGCGGGCGAGACGTATGCGTCGAAGCATGGCTACCCGGCCAAGTCGGACGTCGCCGCCCGTGAGGTCAAGGCGGACGATTTCGACGCGTTCGTCATCCCCGGCGGCTACTCCCCCGACCACATGCGGCGGGATCCGGCGATGGTGGACCTCGTGACCCAGGGAGCCCGCCAGGGCAAGATCCTGGCGGCGATCTGTCACGGCGCCTGGATGCTCTGCTCGGCCAAGTGCCTAAAGGGACGCAAGGTCACCAGCTTCTATGCCATCCGTGACGACATCGAGAACGCGGGGGGCGTCTGGCAAGATGCCGCCGTCGTCCGCGACGGCAACATCGTCACGAGCCGGACCCCCGACGACCTCCCCGCATTCATGCAGGGGATCTTCTCCGCCCTGTCCGAGCCCTCCCCGGTCCACGCGCGTTAGCGTGCGGAGGCCGAGGCCTTCGATCTGAAACCCATGCTGGACCGACTGCCCTGGGGTGTACCCGTGCCCAAGGGTCGCGTCCATCGGAATGTGCGGACTCGTTGCCAACTCCGTACGATGAAATATTCAGGGGGTGACCTCTCTCACAGGAAGTTCTCCGGCGGTTTGGTGCCGGGGATCGGACGATTCCCGGGCACGGAGTCCTCCGAGGAATCGGAATGGGGCCCGGCGATCGGTTCAAAGTTCGTGGGGTGCGAGGCAGCTTCCATTTCTGGCTCTCCCCCGAGGCCCACGCGTCTGAT
>JAFANO010000168.1 GCA_019232645.1 Planctomycetaceae bacterium
CAGCGTCTCGCGCAGGATCGCCCCGCCTGAGCCGCCGCTTGCAGGCGGAGCGTCGCGCGCATCGGTACAACTCCTTCCCTTCGGCGGGCGACGCGTGAGGTACGGGTCGCCGGGCGGAGAATGGGGCCGAATGGCGGCCGTGATCCCACGAGAGGACTCGTGGACCATCGCCCCGTCGGCGACCCGAGCCGGCGATCGCCCCGAATCCGAAGGGTTGACTCAGGGCGCACGGCTCGCATTCAAAATGTGAAGATCTTCTCGACCGGACACCGGAAGCCGGGCAGGACTTCGCCGCCGTCCAGGACGTCGCCGGCCCTCAGGAGCGCGAAAGTCCCATCCCCACGATAGACCTGGATGTCGCAAGCATAGGGGTTAGCCACCCAGATCAGGCGGACGCCCGCGGACAGGAACTCGCGGACCTTGACCCCGACGTCGATGGCCTTGTCGTTGGGCGAGAGGACCTCGACCACCAGATCGGGCGCGACCCGGGAATGCCCCTCCGCGACCTGGCCCTGGGGAAGTCGTTGCCGGCTGGTGAACGAGACGTCGGGGATGCGCACCTTATCGGGGTCGTCGGGGAAGATCTGGTAACTTCCCTGGGCGCCATTGACCAAGCCGAGTTGATGATCATCGACATGATACCCAACGAGGCGGAGGATACGAGCAGCCACAGCATCGGATCTCTGCCCCATCGGCTCGCGCTTCACAAGTTGTCCGTCGACCAGCTCGGGCATGGGACGGTCGGTGATTTCGAGCAGTTCCTCGGGCGTATGTCGCGTCTGGTTCGTCGTGGCCATGGGAGAGAACCTCTCTTGCCTTCGAGGGCGGGATGAGACCATAATACCAGGTTGAAAAACGTTCATCTACTGTCGAATCCTTCCGGCTGATCTGAAGATGACCCTCGAGATCATCGCCCCACCCCCGTGCTCGACGCGCCCGGCGCAGGCCAACGTGGCACCGACGCAACTGCCGGAGCCGGCCCTGGTGTCGCTGGCGCTGCCGCCCCTGCCCACGTCGCGCGCCGAGATGGAGCGGCGGGGCTGGGACGTCGTCGATGTCGTGTTCGTGACGGGCGATGCTTACGTCGATCACCCGGCGTTCGCGATGGCGATCCTCGGCCGGGTGCTGGAGGCGGCCGGGTACCGCGTGGCGATCCTGAGCCAGCCCGACTGGCGGGGCGCCGAGCCCTGGCGGCAGTTCGGCCGCCCGCGCCTGTTCTTCGGCGTCAGCGCCGGGAACATGGACAGCATGATCAATCACTACACCGCCAACAAGAAGGTCCGCAACGACGACGCCTACAGCCCCGGCGGCCGGATCGGCCTGCGGCCTGACCGCGCCACCTTGCCCTATTGCCAGCGGGCGCGCGAGGCCTTCCCCGGCGTCCCGGTGATCGCCGGCGGGGTCGAGGCGTCGTTGCGACGGCTGGCCCATTACGACTACTGGAGCGACACGGTCAAGCGGTCGATCCTGCTCGACGCCAAGGCCGACCTCGTCGTCTTCGGCATGGGCGAGCAGCCGATCGTCGAGATCGCCCGGCGGCTCGCCGCCGGCCAGTCCGTCCGCGACCTCCGCGACATGCGCGGGGTCGCCTACGCGCTCGGGGCCAAGGAGGAGCCGCCCGCCGACGCGATCGTGCTCCCCTCCTACGAGGAGGTCAAGTCCGACCGGCACAAGTTCGCGCTGGCGACCAGGATCATCCACCAGGAGACCAACCCGCTCAACGCCAAGAGGCTCGTGCAGGATCACGACCGCCAGGCCGTCGTCTGCAACCCGCCCTCGCTGCCGGTCAGCCAAGAGGACATGGACCGGATCTACGGGCTCCCCTACACCCGCAGGCCGCACCCGATGTACCGGGGGGAGACGATCCCGGCCTTCGAGGCCGTCAAGGACTCGGTCACGATCATGCGGGGCTGCTTCGGCGGCTGCACGTTCTGCAGCATCACGGCGCACCAGGGGCGGATCATCCAGTCCCGCTCGCACGAATCGGTCCTGGACGAGATCCGCCGGATGGGGCAGGACCCGAGCTTCTCGGGCGTGGTCTCCGACATCGGCGGGCCGACGGCCAACATGTACCAGATGCGCTGCACCCGGCCCGAGGTCGAGGCCCGGTGCAAGCGGCTCTCGTGCGTCCATCCCAAGGTCTGCAAGCTCCTGGGGACCGATCACGGCCCGCTCGTGCAACTGATGCGCGAGAGCCGCGCGGTGCCGGGCGTCGACAAGGTGCTCGTCGCCTCGGGCGTGCGGATGGACCTGGCGCAGCGGTCCCCCGAATACATGGAGGAGCTGGCGGCACACCACATCGGCGGCCACCTGAAAGTCGCCCCCGAGCACACCGACCCCGAAGTCCTCCGGCTGATGAAGAAGCCCGAGCAGTCCGATTACGAGGGCTTCGCCGCGTCCTTCCGCGAGGCGAGCGCCAAGGCGGGCAAGCCGAAGCAGTACCTCGTCCCCTATTTCATCGCGTCGCACCCCGGCAGCGACCTGAACGCGATGATCGACCTGGCGCTGTTCCTGAAGCGCAATGGCTACCGCCCCGACCAGGTCCAGGACTTCATCCCCGCCCCGTTCGACATCGCCACCTGCATGTATCACACCGGGCTCGACCCGTTCACGGGCCGGGAGGTCTCCACGGCCAAGCACCTCCGCGATCGCAAGCTCCAACGCGCCTTGCTCCAGTTCTTCAAGCCCGAGAACTACTTCGAGGTCCGCGCGGCGGTGATCAAGGCGGGCCGTCAGGACCTGATCGGCTCGGGATGCGACGCGCTGATCCCGGCCAATCCCCCCAAGGCCGCGCTGAGGGCGCGGATGCTCAAGGCCAACAAGGAGTTGGCCGAAGGCCGCTAC
Organism: Planctomycetaceae bacterium; assembly: GCA_019232645.1. Taxonomy (GTDB): domain Bacteria; phylum Planctomycetota; class Planctomycetia; order Isosphaerales; family Isosphaeraceae; genus JAFANO01. The sequence goes on from JAFANO010000168.1 coordinate 2,845, forward strand.
GTCCACACCGTCAAGGGCCCGGCCCAGGAGCAGCCCGGCCCGACCCCCACGCCGGCCGGTTATCGTCCCCATCGCAAATCGGTCAAGAGGCGGTCGCGCTGACGCCTCCGCGACGAAGCCCCCTGGAGGGGGGCCCGAGAGCCTGGTACAATTGCCTTCTTAAGCCTTTGGAGATGGTTAAGGCCTTGATACGGATTCCAGGACTTTCGTGCGATCGGTCTGCTGATTGGAAATCTGAAATCTCGAATTTGAGATCCGAACCCAGCGCAGAAACTCTCTGGAATACATATGAGACCCTCCCGGGAGGGCGCGGAGATGTCATCCGGGCGAACATGAAGGGACGATGATCTGGACCCCGATCCTTCGACACCTCCGAGCCTCTCGTCCTCCCGAATGATCACGATTGATGATCTTGCGCATCCGAACTGAACCACCGATGAGTCGATCACCGAAGCATAAGACGTCGCGGCCCACCCCCAGGCCGGCGCCCCGACACGTGACCAAGAGGCGCGACCGGCCGGGCGTGGGTCCCGAGTCGGGACCCGCGCTCGACGCCGCGCCCGAGCCGTCGCGCGGCCGCTCGGCGCGGCCGGCCCCGGCCCGCGAGGCGCCCCACGTCGCCTCGGCGCACGTCCTGGCCGAGTCGGCGATGGCGATCGCGGAGGCGGTCGAGCATGCGGTGCTGGAAGAGCGGAAGCGGGCCGACCGGGCGCTGGCGCTCGCCCTCAGGATGCGCCGGGACCTGGCGCCGCCCGATCATCGGTTCATCAGCCAGGTCGTCTTTGCGCTGTTCCGCTGGCGCGGCTGGATCGAGCCGTTGCGGCTGGCGCGGCCCGAGGAGCGGCTCTTGCTGGCCTGGCTGCTCGACGCGCCGAGCGTCCACCCGGTCTGCCGGTCGTGGGCCCGCGCCGTCGGTCGCGATCCCGGCCGGCTGGTCGCCCTGGGAGACGCGCCGAATTGGACGGCCCGCGCCGAGGAGCTGAAGCGCCTGCTCGACGGGCGGCCCGTGACCGCGGATCCCTGGCGGCTCTTCCCGCCTTGGCTCCGCGAGCATCTGCCGCTGCCGCCGGGGGGTGCGACGCCCAAGATGAAGCTCCTCGAGCTCCTCAACGCGCTCCAGGCGCGCCCGCCGCTCTGGGTCCGCGCCCAGGGGGACGCCCCGGAGGCGCTCTGGGCCGAGCTGCGCGCGGGCGGCGTGAAGCCGTGGGTCCATCGTCGCGTGACCCACGCGGCCAAGGTCGACCCCGAGGCCGACCTCCACCACCTGCCCGCTTTCCAGCGCGGCGTGCTCGAGATCCAGGACCTCGCCTCGCAGGCGGTCGGCCTTGTGTGCGACCCCGATCCCGGCGAGCGGTGGTGGGACGCCTGCGCCGGCGCCGGGGGCAAGGCGCTCCACCTGTCCGCGCTGATGGGAGGCAAGGGGGTCGTCGTCGCCACCGACAACTATCTCTCCAGGCTGAAGGAGGCCGCCCGCCGCGCCCGCCGCGGCCCGTTCCGCAACCTGACGACCCGGGAATGGGACGGGCGGCATGTCGCCGGTAAGCCGAAGACCTACGACGGTGTCCTGGTCGATGCCCCCTGTTCGGCCATCGGCACCTGGCGGCGCAATCCCGACGCGCGCTGGACGCTCGACCGCGAGGCGATCGCACGCCTGGCCGACCTCCAGGGGCAGCTCCTCCACGCCGCCGCGGCGGGCGTGAAGCCCGGCGGCACCCTGGTCTACTCGGTCTGCACCCTGACCCCGACCGAGACCCAGGGCGTCGTCCGCGGGTTCCTCGACGCGCATCCCGAGTTCCGCCTCGACCCGTTCCCCCACCCGCTGGCCGACGCCCCGACCAACGGCACCCTCCTGATCTGGCCCCAGGACGCCGATACCGACGCCGTGTTCGTCGCGCGGATGGTCCACGGCGGCGCCTGACGGCCCCGTCGTGGGTGCGTTCGAAGGATGATGATGGGAAAACTGGACCGAAAACCGAGGAGATTTGACCGATGGGCGCCGTAGCGGACAAGACGCTGCTCACACCGGAAGACCTGCTTGCGATGCCGGACGAGAGGAGGTTCGAGCTGATCGACGGCGAACCCGTGGAGCGGGACATGGGCGCTTTGTCCGGCTGGGTGGGCGGCCAGATTCACGATTTCCTCAATCAACACTGCCGAGCCAATATGCTTGGCTGGGTCTTCCCCGCCGATGTTGGCTTCCAGTGTTTCCCCGATCGGCCTCGAACTCTCCGCAAGTCCGACGCGGCATTCATCCGAACCGGGCGCCTCCCGAACGAGCAAATTCCCGACGGCCACATCCGGATTGCGCCGGATCTGGCGGTCGAGGTCGTCTCCCCGAGTGATCTGGCGTATGAGGTTGACGAGAAAGTCAATGCCTATCTCAAGGCCGGAGTTCGCCTCGTCTGGGTCGTGAACCCCCACGTCCGCACCGTGCTCATTTATCGGTCGGATGGCTCGGTCGGCCTCGTGCGCGAGGCGGACGAGCTGTCGGGGGAGGACGTCGTGCCGGGCTTCCGCTGCCCGGTGGCGCTGATCTTCCCGCCGGAGCCCTCCCCCGCGGCGGGCAATCCCACCTGATGCCGGTCAGCCCCGCAGCCCGACCGAGACGTACTTCGTCTCGAGGTAGGCGTCGAGCCCCTCGATGCCCAGCTCGCGGCCCAGGCCCGACTCCTTCATGCCGCCGAAGGGGCATTGCGGCGTGGCGGGGACCGGGTCGTTGAGGCCGATGATCCCGGCTTCCAGGCCCTCGGCCATCCGCGTGGCAACGGTCAGGTCGTTGGTGAAGACGTACGCGGCCAGGCCATAGGGCGTGTCGTTCGCGGCGGCGATCACGTCGTCGAGCTTGGAGAAGTCGAGGAGCGGCATCACCGGCGCGAACGGCTCCTCGGTCATGATCCGCATCCGGCCGTCGACCTCGCGGATCACGGTCGGCTCGAAGAAATAGCCCTTCTCGAATCGGGTCGATCGGCCGCCACCGGTCAGGACCTTGGCGCCCCGCGCGCGGGCGTCGTCGATGAGCGAGGCCGTCTTCTCGAGCGCACGGGCCTCGAACATCGGGCCGACCTGGACCCCCTCCACCAGGCCGTCGCCGAGCCGTAACTTCCGGGTCAGCTCGACGGCGGCCTCGGTGAAGTCCTTCGCGACCCGCTCGTGCACGTAGAACCGCGAGGGGGCGATGCAGACCTGGCCGTTGTTGCGGAACTTGCCGATGACGGCCGCCTGGGCCACCTGCGCCACGTCGGCGTCGGGGAAGACGATCAGCGGCGCATGGCCGCCCAGCTCCAGGCTGAGCCGCTTGACGCCGTCGGCCGAGCGGCGGATCAGCTCCTTGCCCACGGCGGTCGAGCCGGTGAAGCTGACCTTGCGGACGGCCGGGTGCTCGAAGAAGGCGTCGGCGACCGTCCGCGCCGGGGCGATCACGAGGTTGGCCGCGCCGGGGGGCAGGCCGGCGTCGGCCAGGCAGCCGAAGAGATGGATCAGCGTCAACGGCGTCTGCTCGGCGGGCTTGCTGACGACCGTGCAGCCGACGGCCAGCGCCGGCGCGATCTTCCGACTGGGCAACGCCGCCGGGAAGTTCCACGGGGTGATCGTGCCGACCACGCCCACCGGGTGCTTAATCACGTAATGCCGCTTGGCGACGTTCGAAGGAGGGATCGTCCGCCCATAGGCCCGCTTGCCCTCCTCGGCGAACCATTCGAAGGTGTCGGCCGCGTGCAGGACCTCGGCCTTGGCCTCGGGCAAGGGCTTGCCCTGCTCCTGGGTGAGCGTCCGGGCGATCCGCTCGGCACGGTCCCGGATCAGGTCGGCGGCCTTCTTGAGGACCCGGGCTCGGTCATAGACCGAAGCCGCCCGCCAGCCCGGGAAGGCCCGCGCCGCCGCCCCGATCGCGCGGTCGACCTCGGCCCGACCGCCGTAAGCCACCTCCGCCAGCGTCGATTCGTCGGCGGGGTTGATCACCCCGAGCGTCCGGCTGTCGTCGGCGTCGCGCCACTGGCCCTCGATGTACATCTGCGTCGGGAACTCGGTGGCCGTTGCCATGGTCCTTAGTCCTCCCCTCTTGATTTTCGCTGCCTTACCGCCCTTTTTCACGATACCGGCAGATCCCCCCCGATTCAACCGGCCCGGCCTTGCACCCCTGAATCCCTGATGCTCGGGCCTAACTGCCCATCTTATGCATTCGTGCGTTTGCAAAAACCTTCGGTAGACGGATCAGTTGAGATGGCGCATAATTCGTTTCAGTCATCATAACCGGACATCCGATGCCTTTGATCGGAAGATGGCAGGATCCTCCAGCGATACCAGGATCGGGATCGCGATTTGCCACAGGGGCGATTTTGGTGTGCCATGAACAATGGATTGTTTCACCGCGTGCCGCACTCGGGACTGTTACCCTCGCGACACCTCTGGCCTGGCATGGTCGTGGTCGGTGCCTTGACGACATTACCGGCGCAAGTGAGTGCGTCCTCGATGCACTCCCGGTCTTCGGACTTGTCCTCCTGGGCGAACTACGTCCTGGCGGGTCCCAGCGTCTGGTCAACCGTTCAGGCACCCCCCGTGACGTTGAATGTCCGTGAGACGATGGACCAGGCGCTCGAGTCTCCGGACCCGACCAGCAATCCCTACGTCGATTATCTCCTCTGGCGACGGAGCCTCGACCCAAGCCGATTCGATTACTGGCATCCCGTGATCGGCCCGATGCTCCAGCAGTTGATCACCTCGACCCCATCCCCGAGCCTGGCCCCATCGACACCTCAGGCACCGCAGAGCGTCGGAACTCAACCACAACCCCTGCCCGGCTCGGGAATCGTACCGGAATCAAGCCCGGGGCCAGGGTCGAACCCCGTGCCGGGACCGAATCCCGGATCGGAATTGATCCCCCCACCCCTACCCCTCTCTGGCTCGGTGCCTCAAACGGGCCCCGGACCAGGATCGAGCCCCGGACCGACCCCGGGACCGGGATTCCAACCGCCCCCACCGCCCGTCCCCGAGCCCAGCACCGCGGTCATCGTACTGACCGTGCTCGGCGCGGCTGCTTGGTGGCACTCCCGGCCGTCCCGACGGGCCAGAGACGCGCAGGAGTAACCGTCCCGCCTCTCGCCCTCACCGTCGAGCGACGCAAGATGCTCCCCGGCCTCCCGAATGGAGAGGGCGGGGAGCATCGATTTACCGAACCACCTCCCCCGCAACATCCCCGGCGCCACGCACGATGGTCAGACCGCGGGTTATCGCAACGGTTCCAGGCCGCAAGGTCGCCGCGAAAACCCCGATCATTCACCTCACCCCGACACATCCGGCATGGACAGGATTGGAAGGATTGGCATAATCCGCCCGGTCCGCCGCAGCCTCACCGAGCCAGCCCTCTCCACATCGGCCATCACCATTCGCACGTCGATCGCGACCGTCGCGATCTTGCGACGAATACTCCGATTCGAAAAAGATAATTTATGAAATCGTTCATTTGTATTCGAACGCGCCTTCGAATCCCGCGCCCGGTCCTGTATGGCCTGGCCATCCTGGCGGCACTCCGGCCCCAGCCCGCCGGGGCCGCGCCGCTGACGGTCCTCGACCGGGTGGCGTCCCATGCCTCGGACGAGTTGCGGTCCCTGGAATCGTACCTCGTCGGGGGCCTCCAGCTCGGGATGCAATCCAAGCCGTCGACGGCACCAGGCGGGCTGAAGCCCACGCCGCCCGACGGCGAATTGAAGAACGACGCCTGGCACGGCTACCTGACCTCGAAGCGCCAGCAGGATCCGGCGCTCTTCGACAAGCAGCACCCGATGATCGCGCGCAGCCTCCAGCAATCCCAGGGGTCGAACACGGCCATGCCTCGAGCGGAGGACCTCTCCACCGCCTCCTCGACGCCGTCGGCGCCGACCGCCGCGAACCTCGCGACCACCAGCCCGGCCAGTGCCGTCCAAACCCTGGGGGCCTCGGGCCGGAGTGCCGCGGTGTCCGTCGCCCCCGATCCCGGACCCGCGATGTCGCCCGTGCCCGAGCCCTCCGGCATGGCCATGGGGCTGGCGCTGCTTGGCATGGCCGCGTGGTGGCGTCGCTCTCGGGCCCGCTGATCCCCCTCGTCGGGCTCCCATCGGAGGCATCGGTGCCGTCTGGACGAGGACCGGCCCCGGCTCGATGGCCCGGAACCCGCTTTCTGGTACACTGATGGACGGAGGCTGAACGTTCCCTGACTGCCCCGTGTCCTGGAAGGGGGCGAGTCCGCCTCGGCACGGTCTCGCGAGGGTCGATGTCCGAGTGATCCCAAGGGCAAGGGTCTCGATGATGCGCGAAGCGACGCGGTACTTCCTCACGACGGCGATCGACTATCCCAACAGCCGGCCGCACATCGGCACGGCCTTCGAGAAGATCGGGGCCGACGTCCAGGCGCGATTCCGGCGAATGGAGGGGTACGCGGTCCACTTCCTCATGGGCAACGACGAGAACACGATCAAGGTCTCGCAGCGCGCCGAGGAGTTAAGGATCGAGCCCAAGCCTTACGTCGATGAGATGGCCCGGCAGTTCCGTAAGGTCTGGGCCGCGCTCGAGATCTCCTGCGACGACTTCATCCAGACCAGCGAGCCGCGCCACCATGTGGGCTGCCAGAAGTTCCTCCAGGCGGTCTCCGACGCCGGGGACATCTACAAGAAAGCCTACACGGGCCTCTACTGCACCGGCTGCGAGGCGTTCAAGACCGAGAAGGAGCTGGTCGACGGCCGTTGCCCGAATCACCCGAACACGCCGCTCCGCGCGGTCCAGGAGGAAAACTATTTCTTCCGGCTGTCGGCCTTCGGCGACCGACTCCTGGCGCACTACCGGGCGAACCCCGAGTTCATCCAGCCCGAGAGCCGGCGGAACGAGATCCTCAACCTGGTCGAGTCGGGTCTGCAGGATATCTCAATCACCCGCAAGGGGTTCTCCTGGGGCATCCCGGTCCCGTTCGACCCCGAGCAGACGATCTACGTCTGGTTCGACGCGCTCTTGAACTACATCACCGCGATCGGCTACGGGACCGACGAGGCACGGTTCCGGTCGCTCTGGCCGGCGGACGTCCACGTCATCGGCAAGGACATCACGCGGTTCCACTGCGCGCTCTGGCCGGCGATGCTGATGTCGGCGGGCCTCCCCCTGCCCCGTCGCGTCTTCGGGCACGGCTTCGTCTACAACAAGGGGGCCAAGATCAGCAAGTCGGCCGGGACCGCGATCGACCCGATGGACGTCTTCCGCATCCACGGCGCCGACGCCTTCCGCTACTACTTCATGAGGGAGTGCCCGTTCAACGGCGACGGCAACTTCAGCGAGGAGCGGTTCGCCGAGGTCTACAACGCCGACCTGGCCAACAACCTGGGCAACCTCTACAGCCGGACCCTCTCGATGTGCATCAAGTACTTCGACGGGCGGCTCGAGGGCTCCTCGGCGATCGAGCCGGACGCCTGGCTCGCCGGGCTCGACCTCTCGGCGCTGGTGGCCGACCTCCGCGAGAAGATCGGCGATTTCGAGTATCATGTCGCCCTCCAGCGGATCTGGCTCGAAGTCCTCGGCGCGGCCAACCGGTACATCGACGCGACCGCGCCGTTCAGGCTGGCCAAGACCGACCTCGCCGCCTGCAAGGTCGTGCTGGTCAACCTGGCCGAGGCGCTCCGGGTCATCGCGATCCTGATCAAGCCGTTCCTGCCCCGGACGGCCGAGATCTTCTATCGGGCCTTCAACTTCGAGCAGTCCCAGGGATGGGACCGCGTCGGCAACGGCGACGTGCCCGCGCGTCCCGCCGTCCCCGACTGGCACGTGACCGCGGCGCTGGTCGGCGGCAAGCCGGCACCGCTCTTCCCCAAGATCGAGGTCAAGGGACCGGATGCCTGACGGCCGGCCCGCCTTCACTCGCTTGCGTCGGAATCGTGGTCCACGGGTCTTCAACGATCCGTGACTGGGCGAGAAACCCGATAAGGACTTTCACACAGCCGGGGTGCGTTCCGGGGGACAGTCCGGACACTTTGGCCGGCGGAGAGGGGCTGGAGGGCTGGGGTATTCCTCAGCAGTCAAAAAGCGGCTCGGCCCGGTCGGCGAAGCCCGCCCGAC
>JAFANO010000207.1 GCA_019232645.1 Planctomycetaceae bacterium
GGCCGGAAGCTGAGCAGGAGGACGGGGCCCTGCACCCATGACGGGAGCGAAGGCGTCCCCTCGGGCCGGACCATCCGGAAGCAGAGCCAGGCCGACGCCGCCGTCAGCGCGGCCTTGAGGCCGTACCAGCAGAGCGCGCCGGTGAGCGGCGGCAGCGTCATCAAGGGATAGAGCGTGATCGGCATGATGGGCGGATTGGGGAACATCATCCGATCATAGATGTTGACCCCTTGCCAGAACCTGAGCACCTGGGGCCGCCAGCGGATGAAGGCGCTGCGCTCGTCGTCGGCCTTGTCGGCGTAGACCAGCGCCGCGCCGATGACGGTGATCAACGCGGTGATCCAGACGGCGCGCCGGAAGTGGCGGTCGAAGTGGTGGAGATCGAAATCAGGGGTCGCCCCGTTCTTGGCAGACGGCACGGCACACTCCCTCCCTGGAGATCGGGCCACGCGCGGACTGGTTCCGCGGGCGTCGTCAACGGACCGGCTCCGCCCTGTTCCGTGAGGGACCGCAGTCCCTTCGGCGACGACCGATCCCCCGTGCCGCGGCACGGGCCCGCGGGTACGACGGGGTGTGATACCGGAGCCCGCCCGATCGGTCAATCCCGGTCGATCCCCTCACGGGAGGCCTGCCGGAATCGGCAAGGAGCCGTGAAGGTGATCGGAGGGGGACCCCTCCGGTCTTCACGGCCCACAGCTCGCTGCCGACGCGGTTTGCGGCCCGCAGGATTCGAACCTGCAACCAAGGGATTCAAGGGCTCCCCGCGTTTCCGCGAGGCTTGGACTATCTCATCCTCCCCGTCCGTCGCGCGGTCGGGGAGGCCGGGCGCTCGTCGGCGGGGGTTATCGTTGGGACTCACCCCGCTAGTCTCTGAACCGTCCTGGCCACCTCGGCCCGACCAGGCTTGGCTGCGGATCGCCATGCCGTCGCCGGTCGGCGGCGGTTTAGGGTTCCCGCAATTCACCCGGTTCGCATCCGGAGGTCACCCCCCGGCGCCACCTTAAGTTATTGATGAGTCCCCTGCTCTGCCGTTGAGCTAGGGCCGCGTCGCCAAGACATCATCGCCATTCGCGTCCCACAAGACAAGGCGCTTCATCCCCGACGCCAAGAAAATCGAGGCTCCAGCGAGAAAAAGGCGCTCCCCCTCGCCCCCTGCCCCCGGCGAAGAAGGTCCGGGGTGGCGGGTCGGGAGCAGATTCAACGCAACGACTTTACCCATCAGCCGACATGAGTCGAACCGAACAATACCCTCGACCCCGTGCGGACAGATACCGGGATGGCGCCGGGGCGCCACACCGGTCCTCGCCGAAGGTCCGGTCGAGGCCTCTCCCTCAGTTGACGGCACCGACCAGCTCGGTCTCGTCGTTGCGACGATCGGAGATCCGCGCCACCTTGGCGCGCCCGGGATTCAACGACCGGGGCAGCTTGATGGCGTAGGCGAGCCCGCACAGGGCCATCAGGCGGATGGTCCAGTAGGTCATGTCGATCTCCCACCATCGCAGGCCGTGACGCGCCGAGGTCGCGAAGGCGTGGTGGTTGTTGTGCCAGCCTTCGCCGTAGGTCAGCAGCGCGACCCACCAGAGGTTGGTCGAGTTGTCGCGGGTCGCGTGCGAGCGGTAGCCCCAGATGTGGGTGGCCGAGTTGACCAGCCAGGTCGTGTGCAAGACCAGGATCGACCGCACGAAGCAGCCCCAGACGAGCCAGGGCAAGCCGCCGATCGCGTAGAGCGCCACGCCCATCAGGATCGGGAAGAGGAAGTGGTTCCGGTCGAGCCAGCGATGGACGGGGTCCGCGTTCAGGTCGGGAGCCCAGCGCTCGTAGTACTCGAAAGTATGGATCGAGGTGATGTCGGGGGTCATCCACCAGAACATGTGTGCCCAGCCGAAGCCGCGGTTGGGGCTGTGCGTATCGTCCTCTTCGTCGGAATGGGCGTGATGCCTCCGATGATCGGCCACCCAGCCCACCGCGCCCCCCTCCGAGGCGCACGCGCCGAGGGCCGTCAGCATGTATTCCAGGAACTTGGGCCGAGTGGCGAAGCTGCGGTGAGTCAACAATCGATGATACGTCATGCAGATACCGATCCCGCCCGTGAGCCAGTGCAGGAAGAGGCAGACTGCGAGGGCCGACCAGGAGAATGTGCCGGGCACGAAGGCCAGGAGAGACGCGAGATGTAGACCACCGATCCAGATCACTGGTCCCCAGGCAATCTGGGTTGAGGCGGGATGGGACGACGTCGTGGTTGTCATGCTGAACCTTTGCTTACTCCGGTGAAATCCGTGGTGGATTTTCTTGACGCCGTGAGCCTTCGATCTCTTGGGATCGCACATCGCGGTCCAGGGTTTTTCCCCGCGATACCTGTTCTTATAGTCCCACATTCCGGCCTCCGAGGCCCACGATCTCAGAGATATGGACGCCGAGATCGCTCGGCATCGCCGATCCTTCCCGATTCGGTGGGAATTCGTCGAGGATGGGTCCGGCCGGGTCATGGCCGGAGATCGTCATGAGATTTGATTAAACAAAGGTTCAAAAATAGGCCGTTTTGGAGAGGTCGTCAGGCCGCTCGTCCTCACCCGGGTGGTGGTCCAGACGGGCCATCGAGGGCGGGATCTCCGGGTGTCCTGTTCCCGCCCTCGTAGGCCCCTCCGGCGCGACCTCGACCGCACGTTCGATCCCCGTTCTCACCGATGTCACGCGCCTTAACATTGTCGTTATGAAAGGGTTGCTGTCGCAGGCCGGGGGGTGGCGTTGGCGCCCCGCGGACCAGCGAATTGCGGTCGTCTCGTCGGATCCGATAGTCTCTCTTTTGACGGAGGACTGGCGCCAGATGTCGCTCCTGGGGGCTCGACAGCGATGCGCGGAGTGTACTGCGACGGCAGATCGGTCCGGCTCCGGGACGACCTGGCCGTGCCCGAAGCCGGCGAGGGCGAGGTCGTGCTCGACGTCCGGGCCGTGGGGATCTGCGACACCGATCTCCAACTGGCGCGGGGGTACATGGGGTTTCGGGGGGTACTGGGACATGAGTTCGTCGGTCAAGCGGCGTCGGGCCGGCGCGTGACCGCCGAGATCAACAATGCCTGTCACCGGTGCGCGACCTGCCTCGCGGGTCGGCCGCGGCATTGCCCGAACCGGACGGTCCTGGGCATCTTGCGGCACGACGGCGCGATGGCCGATGTCGTCCGCGTCCCGGAACGGAACCTGCATGACGTCCCCAGCGCGCTGGAGGATCGCGAGGCCATCTTCATCGAGCCGCTCGCGGCGGCGTTCCGGATCACCGAGCAACTGGAGCTCGGGCCCGACGTCCGGATGGCGATCCTGGGCGACGGCAAGCTCGGGCTCCTCTGCGCGTGGGTCGCGCGACGGACCGGCGCCCGGGTCAGCTTGATCGGCAAGTACCCCGCCAAGCTCGCGCTGGCGGGCGAAGGGATCGCGACGCATCACCTCGACGAGACCCAGGCACTCGGGCGCGCCTTCGACGTGGTGGCCGACTGCACCGGCTCGCCCACCGGGCTCCCCTCGGCGCTCAGGCTGGTCCGGCCCTGTGGGACGGTTGTGCTCAAGACCACGGTCGCGGGGACCTACGCGATTGATCTCTCCCCGATCGTCATCGACGAGGTCCGCGTGATCGGCTCGCGGTGCGGCCCCTTCCCCCCGGCGATCGCCGCGCTGGCGAGCCGTCAGATCGACGTCCGCCCGCTGATCGGCGCCGAGTTCGACCTCGACGACGCCGAGGCCGCCTTTCGCGCCGCCGCCGAGCGGGGGGCTCGCAAGGTCCTGATGCGGGTCAGCCGCGAGGGATCGTGAACCTCGCACCCGAAGTGCCGGATACCCCTTAGAATTTCGGATTCGAGATTTCGGATTCGAGAATTCGTTGGTATCTTGCGGCTCTTGAAGAGGCGTCGGATTGACGAGATTTTGGCGCCGAACCGATGTGCCTTCGGCGCATTAAGCCCGAATCATAGCAAGGGGTTGACGCTTCGGCGCCGAAAATTCGTGACTCCGGAAGGATCCCGGAAAAACTGGCGTTGCAACGACCGTAAGACACCGCCGAGATGACGGATTCGAGATGACGGATTCGAGATGGCGGATTCGAGATTTCGGATTCGATTCCGCCATCTCGAATCCGAAATCTCGAATTTGAAATCATGAAAAATAATTTTCTAAATATCAATATCTTTGGCGGTATACGCCTCGGTCATGATGAACTTGAAGCGGGCCTCGGGCTCCTTGCCCATCAGGTCGGTTACGGTCCGCTCGGTGTAGACCCGGTCGCCGTCAGGGATGACGACGCGGAGGAGCCGTCGCCGCGCGGGGTCGAGGGTGGTCTCGTAGAGCAATGGGGCGGGCATCTCGCCCAGGCCCTTGAAGCGGGTGATGTTCGGCTTGGAATTCTTGGGCAGCTTAGCCAGGATCCGATCGCGGGTCGCGTCGTCGGCCGCCCAGTGGGTCTCCTTGCCCCAGACGATCTTGTAGAGGGGCGGGCAGGCGAGGAAGACGCGGCCGTCGTTCAGGAGGCCGGGGACGTGGCGGTAGAAGAAGGTCA
>JAFANO010000310.1 GCA_019232645.1 Planctomycetaceae bacterium
CCGCGCCGCATTGAAGCGGCTGGCGGTGGACGCGGCCAAGCCCTTTGAGGAGATGTCGCCGGCCCAAAAGGAGATACGAAAGCGACTCCGCGCCCGTGCGAAGCAGGCGGGCGACCGCCGCCGGCCGGACGGGGCCCAGGAGATCGACCGGCTGACCGAGGAACTGGCCTACGAATACTGGCACCGGATGCTCTTCGCCCGGTTCCTGGCCGAGAACCACCTGCTGATGCACCCCAACGGCGTGCCGGTCAGCCTCGCCGAGTGCGAGGAGTTGGCCGAGCACGAGGGGGCGCCCAACGGCTACGTCCTGGCGGCCCGCTACGCCAGCCGGATGCTCCCGGAAATCTTCCGCACCGACGACGTGTTGCTGAAGATCGAATTCCCGGTCAACGACCGCCTGCCGTTGGAGAAGTCGCTTGCCAGCCTGCCCGCTGCCACATTCATCGGCGACGACAGCCTCGGGTGGGTCTACCAGTTCTGGCAGGCCAAGAAGAAGGACGAAGTGTACATGAGTGGCGCCAAGATCGACGGCCGCTCACTGCCGGCCGTCACGCAACTCTTCACCGAGCCCTACATGGTGCAATTCCTGCTGCACAACACCATCGGGGCCAGGGTTTACGCACGAAGAAAACCCTAGGTTTTACGCTATTCCAATAATCTGAATTATTTTATAATAATAGTTTGATATTTTGATTTATATCATATTGAGTTACGATATTCAAAAAATCGCCGGGTTTTTCCGGGTATTGATCAAAATCACTCTCAAGAGCGGGTTTTTCTATTTTGTCCATCTTCTCTATTTTGATGCGTAGACCCTGGGGTCAGCCTCCCGAGGCGAGCCGCTCGCGCTGACGCACTTTCCAGCGTCGGATCACCAGGAGATACCGGCTGGGTCGTTCGACGACGACGTCCAGCCGACCCCCGTAGGCGTTGCCGGAGTGCCCATCGAGGGGGAGATCATCGCCCTCCGCGAACTGCAGGCCCCCGATGCGACAGCCCCGGCGCCCGCCGGGGATCACGACGAGGTCCCGGCAGCCGACGATGCAGACCTTGTTGAGTTGGCGAGCGACGACGGCCGCGTGGGAGGTCCGGCCCCCGCGGGCGGTCAGGACGCCGGCCGAGGCGACCAGCCCGGCGAGATCGGCGGTCGTGAGATCCGTCCGCACCAGGATTCGGAGTGCGGCCGTGAGACGCGTCGGTGGACACCGTCCATTTCGCAAGTCCTTCGCCAGATGCTGAGGTCGTAAGTCCTTTCGCAACAACGGTTGAAATCGGAGAGGAACTTATGAGACGGGCATACTTGCGGTCGGCGGGAGGCTCGGTCGCGTCGGTCAGGGGCGGGGCCCCGCCGCCGTCGCGCGGGGGGGACTCGCGGCCTCGACGCTGCGGGGCCGCCGCCCGCCGGGGCGGCTTCGCGCCCGGGTCCCCGGACCGGACGAGCAGCTCGCGGACCCGGCGCAGCTCGGCGTCGTCCAACTCCCCCTCCGCGTGCGCCTGCTCGAGCCCCGAGAGCACGTCGGCCGCGGTCACCGGTCTCTCGTCCTCGGTGACCTCGCGCCTGAGCAAGAAGATCCACGGCACGCCCACCACGATGGTGATCACCATCAGGGCCAGGGAGAGCACGAGTTGCCAGTGCCCGCGCAGCCAGATCACCGCATCCGGTCCGATCGCCGCCACATGGGTCATCGCTCCCGAAGGTGTCGTCGTCGACCTCGAGATCTCCAAGGGCGTTGTTCTCGGCCGTCGCATCGTCGCCGTCAATCCTCCCGGGATCGGCGTAACATCTTCAAGAGGTTGCCGAAGGCCACTTCGGGACGTCGCCGCGACTTGCCTCGCACTTCGGGGATTGTATATTATTTCGCTTGGCGGACACAAAGGCCCGTCGGGCCGATTCGCCCGGGCTTTTCGCCGTTCGGCCCCGGAGGCTGTCGTCCTCTCGCGCGGGCCGCTGACAGGAGGGTGGTGGACCATGCGACGTCCCCGATTCACTCTGGCGGCCGGGCTGGTGGGTTTGCTGTTCGTGACGGCGGTTCGGGCGCACGCGCAAGTCGCTGGCGCGACGACCACAGTCCCTAGCACGGGGATCACGGGAGTAGGAGTGGATCCCTTCGCCCTCTATTACGGGTATTATCTGCCGCACCAGGCGGCGATCGCCGCGCAGCCGACCCCGCTCGACACGATCAATGCGGCCACGGCGGCTCGGCAGTACTACGCGGCGACCAACCGTTCCGCGCTCTACGATCCGGTCTCTCCCTATGGCGCCGACGAGGAGCTCGACCCCCTAGCCCCCTACGGGGCCCAGCGTGGCCGACAGGGAGCACGCCCGGTCACGCCCGGTTTCACGACCAACATCCGGGGGACAGGTCCGGCCCTTTATTACAACCGCCCGGCGCAGTACTACAACCGGTCGCCGCTCGGCGCCAGCGCCAGCCTCAGGACCGGCCGCGGGCCCAATCGGAATCTCGCTACCGGGCGTGCCGCAGGAAGCGGGATTTATAGAGGCTACACAGGCGGGGGTATGTATGGGGGCATGGGTATGCCCGGTGGCATGGGCATGCCCGGTGGCATGGGCATGCCCGGTTAGCGTTGATCCGGGCCGAGGATGTGGCTCGCCCGGAAACCGAGTACCCGAGGCGAGACCCCGGTCCCCGGCCGGGGTTTGACCTTTGAGGAGGGTGCCAAGGAGATCGCGGCCGAGGACTTAAGACCCTTAAAGGAGGCGAGCCGGGGAGATCGGGGTGGGTCGAGATTTGCCAGGGTCGGCGAGGTCGGGCGGTGGGGAGCGTGGGGATGGGATGGTGAAAATCGCCCTTTTCCCACGATGATCGGTTCCCTCTGCTCCTGTGGCACGCCGCCGAAAAAGCCGAAAAAAACTGCCTGTTGGGGCACCGTGCAACGGGATCGGAGGGATCGGAAACCGTACCGGGAAAGGGCCTTTTCATCAGCCCGGCTTGGGGGTGGTGGGACCTGACCGGATCGGGCCTCGTCCTGACGGGGATTCGCGACGTGACCGATCTCGACTCGTTCTGGATGCGCCGGGCGCTGGCCGAGGCCGGGCGCGGCCTTGGGCACGTCGAGCCGAACCCGATGGTCGGGGCGGTGGTGGTCCGCGACGGCCGGCTCGTCGGGATCGGGCACCACGCGCGGTTCGGCGGCCCGCACGCCGAGGTCGAGGCGCTGGCCGTCGCGGGCGACTCGGCGCGGGGGGCGACGCTCTACGTGACGCTCGAGCCCTGCTGCCACTTCGGCAAGACGCCCCCGTGTACCGACGCGGTCCTGGCCGCGGGGATCGCGCGCGTCGTCGTGGCGATGCGCGATCCGTTCCCCCGGGTGGCCGGCGGCGGCCTGGCCCGGCTCCGCGCGGCGGGGCTGGAGGTCGAGCTCGGGCCGGTGGCGGAGGCCGACGCGGCCCGGAGGCTCAACGCCCCGTACTTGAAGCGGCTGGCGACCGGCCTGCCCTACGTCACCGCGAAGTGGGCGATGACCCTCGACGGCAAGACCGCCACGGCCTCGGGCGACAGCCGATGGATCTCCGGCCCCCGCTCCCGGGCCCTGGTGCACGAGGTCCGCGGCCGGATGGACGCGATCCTCGTGGGGATCGGGACGGCGCTGGCCGACGACCCCGACCTGACGGCGCGGCCTCCCGGCCCCCGCCGGGCCGCCCGGATCGTGCTCGACAGCGCGGCCCGGCTCCCGGTGACGAGCCGGCTCGCGCGGTCGGCGCGCGAGGTCTCCGTCTGGGTGGCCGTCACCGACCGTGCCCTCGCCGACCGCCGTGATTCCCTGACCGCGCTCGGGTGCGAGGTCTTGGCGTTCGCCGGGGAGGGGCCGGTCCCGATCCCCGACCTCCTCGGCGAGCTCGGCCGGAGGGGCGTGACGAACCTGCTCGTCGAAGGGGGGGGCCGCGTCCTGGGGGCCTTCCTCGACGCCGGCCAGGTCGACGCGGTTGACGTCTACATCGCCCCCCGGATCGAGGGCGGCGCCCCCGCCTTCACCCCCGCGCAGGGCCGGGGGCATCCCCTCATGGCCGAGGCGCTTCGCCTCGAGCGGCACGAGGTGAGCGTCATCGATGGCGACCTCCGCATCCGGGGCACGCTGCCCCCCTCCTGGCGGGCCGCCGAGTGATCTTGACCCGTCCCGGGCCGGGGCGTACAGTCGATGTCAGGCGCAACGGCATGGATTTTGCGTTTCTCGACCCGGGAGCCTCCGACCTCGTGAGGGAGCCGCGACGCGAGCCTTCGTCGGACAACCGGCTGGCCCCCAAGGCCGTGGTGGGCCGGGTCAGCCTCTACCTCCGACAGCTCGAGGCCTTCCAGCGCCAGGGAAAGACGACGGTCTCGAGCAGCCTGCTCGGCGAGGCGCTGGCCATCAACAACGCGCAAGTCCGCAAGGACCTGGCCTTCTTCGGCCAGTTCGGCTATCCCGGCATCGGCTACCGGATCGAGGAGTTGATCGCCGCGCTGCGGCATATCCTGGGGATCGACCGCGACTGGCCCCTGGCGATGGTCGGCCTGGGCAACCTCGGCCGGGCCCTCTTGAAGTACCGCGGGTTCCGGAGCCGAGGCTTCCACATCGCCGCGCTGTTCGACAATGATCCCGCGAAGATCGGCGAGGACCACGACGGGCTGATCGTCGAGCCGATCGAGGCGATGCCGCGGGTCGTGGCCGCGCGGCACGTCAGCCTGGCGATCCTGAGCGTCCCGGCCGAGGCGGCGCAGCGGGTGGCCGACCAGATGGTCGCCTGCGGCATCCTCGGGATCCTGAACTTCGCCCCGGTCCCCCTGAGCGTCCCCCCCGCCGTCAACGTCGTGGCCGTCGACCTCAGCGTCCAGCTCGAACATCTGGCCTACAAGGTCCAGAACACCCAGGGGGGCATTTCCTTCGCCGGCTCGACTTTGCGATCGCATCGCGATTCGCTAGAATAATCGAGGAATCTCGTTACCCGGTGGTGAAACGGTATCACAACAGGTTTTGGTCCTGTTTTTCCAGGTTCGAATCCTGGCCGGGTAGCTTGCCCCTGAGGCCCGCTCCGAACCGAGTGATACGGATTCCAGGAACTTCGTGCGCTCTGTTCGGGTCTCAAATTTGAGATTTCAGATTTCCAATCAGCAGACTGAGCACACGAAATCCCTGGAATCCGTGTGAGAGATCCGTGGAACGTGGGAGGCCCGTCCTCCTCCCTTCGGGGTAGGCCCACGGCGGCGGGGAGTGGGGATCAGGGGCCAAAGTTCTCCCAGATCATCAGCCCGAGCTCACCCAGCAGGATGAGGACGATGATCACCTCGAGAAACGCCTCCCAGGCGAAGTTCTTGTACTCGAAGAGCTTCTCGGTGACCGCCTCGTAGGTGTCCTCGACGGCCTCGCAGTGCTCGTCGATCAGCTCGCACCACTCCTCGAGGTGGAGCTTCTCGGCCAGGGTCTCGAAGACCTGCGCC
>JAFANO010000340.1 GCA_019232645.1 Planctomycetaceae bacterium
TCTGCCCGGGCTTTGTGCGCACGCCGATGACCACCCCCAACCAGTTTGCTATGCCCTGGGTGCTGGAGGCCGATCAGGCCGCTCGGCGGATTGCATGGGCGCTGCACCGCCGATGCAAGGTCTACGACTTTCCCTGGCCGTTGGCGATGTTAGTGAGGTTTACCCGCCACCTGCCCGACTGGATCCTGAACAAGGGCCTGTCATTCTACAGCGAGGATCCACCGTCGCCTTCCCCCGGCTCATGATCCGTGGCCGGCCCATCGTCGGCAACCGCCCCCCACCGGCCGGGTCCGCATTCAGCCAGCGGAGGTCGGAGAACATCTCGAGGCCGATGGCGCAATCCTGAATCTGGGGTAGAGGCGTCTTCGGGAGGCGTGGAGGGAGAGGTCACGGTGGCGGCAGGACTCTGTGTGCGTCAGGCCGCTTCGGTGGAAGTCGTTGAGCAAGGCATCCCAGCGCGCGTTGGTGGGATGGGCCCGAGGCATGGTGTGCTCTCCCTGACGAGGCCGCCGGCGCCGGCAGGGGGAATCCTCGCGGGCGGCTGGGCAAGAGGATACGATAGAAACTCGGCCGTTCCTAGCCATCGCCGAGTTCGTTAACTGATAATGCGGCCGCGACCTCGCCGGCCAGGCGGGCATTGGCCAGGATCAGCGCGCGGTTGGCGCGGAGGCTCCGCCCGGCGGTCAGCCCTCGGATCTGGTCGAGCAGGAACGGGGTGATCGCCTTGCCGGTGACCTGCTGGGCGTGCGCCTGGTCCAGGGCGGCGAGGGCGGCCTCCAGGGCGTCGCGGTCGAGCGCCTCGGGCTCGGGGACCGGCTGAGCCAGGACGATCGCGCCGGGGAGACCCAGCGACCGATGGGCCCGCGCCAGGGCCGCGACCTCCTCCGGCGACTCGGCCCGGACGTCCAGCGGCAGCCCGCTGGATCGGGTCAGGAAGGCCGGGAACTCGTCGGTCCGGTAGCCGACGACCGCCACCCCGCGGGTCTCGAGCACCTCGAGAGTCGCCGGCACGTCGAGGATCGACTTGACCCCCGAGCAGGTCACCACCACCCCGTCGGCGCGGCCCAGCTCGTCGAGGTCGGCCGAGACATCAAAGGTCGTCGCCGCGTCCCGGTGGACCCCGCCCAGGCCGCCGGTGGCCATCACGCCGATCCGCCGTCGTCGCGCGATCCAGAGCGTGGCCGAGACGGTCGTCGCCGCGTCGAGCCCCCGCGCCACGGCCGCCGCCAGGTCGCGGCGGCCCGCCTTGAGGAACGTCCCCGAGCGGGCCACCCGCTCCAGCTCCTCGCCCGAGAGGCCCACCCGGATCACGCCCCCCAGGACGGCGATCGTCGCCGGGGTCGCGCCCGCCCGCCGCACGGCCTCCTCCGCCCCTCGGGCCGTCTCCAGGTTGTCGGGCCAGGGCAGCCCGTGCGCAATCAGGGTCGACTCCAGCGCCACCACCGGCCGGCCCCCGGCCCGCGCCTCGCTGACCTCCGCGGAGCATGAACCATGGTCTATGCTTGTCATCGTCGTCGCTCCGTTTGACCACGCGTGAACGAAAAGGACCCGATGTCGCGGGTCGTGCGGCCGCGCCAGATGTCCCGAGGCGCCCCGAGCCGCGACCCAAACGTTTTCGAGCCGAAACTTTCGGGACAATCGACTCGGGCTCGCTGTGCGGTCATGGATATAATGTCACGGGGTTTCACGCGGGAGGAGGATCGAACGACACATCAATGCGAGTCATCTTGGATGTGCTTCAGGGCCCCCACGTGGGCCGATCGTTCATTTTCGACCGCCATGATACCTTCATCGTGGGCCGGTCGCGTTTCGTCCATTGCCCGATCCCGGAGGATGTGGCGCTGTCGCGCGACCACTTCCTGATCGAGATCAATCCGCCCCGGTGCGAGATCCGCGACTTGGGCAGCACCAATGGGACGTTCGTCAACGATCGGCGGGTCGAGCGGGCGCGGCTCAAGTCGTTCGACCAGATCGCGGCGGGTCAGAGCGTGTTCCGGGTCCGGGTCGAGGCGTCGACCACGATGTCGGCGACGTCGGGAGCCGAGTCCCGGACGAGCAGGCGGACGGGGACGCTCAACAACCATCCCGCGCCGATCCTCTGCTGCGGGTGCGGCATGCCCGCGCCGCCGGAGATCGACGTGGTCCGCGGGTCCAGCCCGTCGCTCGGCGAGCCGGTCGAGTGGCTCTGCCAGCTCTGCCGCTCCGAGGTCTCGACGCTGCCTCAGCCGGTGCCGCACTACACGACGCTCCGCGAGCTGGGCCGGGGGGGGATGGGGGTCGTGTACCAGGCGCGGCACAACCAGACCGGGCGACTGGTCGCGCTGAAGCTGATCATCCCCGAGAGCGCCGCCGCGCGGTCGGCCGTCGAACGGTTCCTGCGCGAGATGTCGGTCATCAGCCAGTTGAAGCACCCGAACATCGTCGAATGGCTCGAGCAGGGCATGACCCGGGGCCAGTTCTGGTTCGCGATGGAGTACGTCGCGGGCACGAACCTCGAGGCGCTGGTGCAGAAAGACCCGGGCCGCTACCCGATCGCGCAGGCGTGCCGGATGGCCTGTCAGGTCCTCAAGGGGCTGGAGCAGGCGCACGGCCTGGGGTTCGTGCACCGCGACATCAAGCCCGAGAACATCCTGATCGGCAAGCATCGGGAGGGGCTGGTGGCGAAGATCTCCGACTTCGGCCTGGCCAAGAGCTTCCGGGGCCTGGGCCTGTTGGGCCTGACCTTCTCGGGTGAGATGCGGGGCACGGTCCCGTTCATGCCCCCCGAGCAGATCCTCGACTTCAAGGCGGTGCTCCCCTCGGGCGACCTCTACGCGACCGCCGCGACGCTCTACTACCTGCTGACCGCCCAGTTCCTCTTTGACGGAATGTCCGAGGGGGGCGACCTGATCCGGAACCTCCTGGAAGAGTCGCCGGTGCCGATCCAGGAGCGCCGGCGCGACATCCCCGACGCTCTTGCCGCCGTCCTCGAGAGGTGCCTGGCCCGCGACCCGAACGCTCGCTACCCGACCGCCACCGCCATGCGCCAGGCGCTGAGGCCATTCTGCTGAGGGCGGAGGGACTCGCACGGCGATCGGCGTCGCGGAACGTTGTCTCGCGGGGGTGGCGGGGGTCTCGTCCTCGCGACCTCATCGTCCTCCCCCGTTCGAAGGCGTCCCTCGCCACCCAT
>JAFANO010000376.1 GCA_019232645.1 Planctomycetaceae bacterium
CACCCGGTGGTCGGATGTCCTGTCAATCGAGGCTGTGGATACCCCAGCCGGAGGGGGGGCCGGCGATGTCTTCGGGCTTGACTGCGCATTGGCCGAGGTTGATGTCCCGGGGGCCCCCGAGGCCGAGGGCCCTGAAGCGGACCTCGAGCAGCGGGGCGCGCCGTTCGAGCAGGGCGATGCGGGCCTCGGCCTCGTCGGGGCGTCGGGGCCTGGGGACCTCGGGGTAGCCGAGCTGCCGCCCCGGCGCCGCGAACAGGTGGAGCGGGTCGCGGCCCCGGTTGGCCCGGGAGATCTTCCCCTCCTCCTCGCTGAAGAGGATCGGGAACTTGGGCGAGCAGTCGGGGTTCCGCCGCCGCTGGTTGGTCACCATTCCAGCGCCTCGGCCGGGACGTGGTCGAGGCCGAGGGCGATCCAGTCGGCCTCGGCGAGCCGCTCGGGGGGGAACGACGTCGTCACGGCCAGGCAGCGGGCCCCGGCGGCCTTGGCGGCGGCGATCCCCGAGATGGCGTCCTCGATCACCAGGCAGGAGGACGGCTCCAGGCCGAGCCGGCGGGTCGCCTCCAGGAAGATGTCGGGGGCCGGCTTCTTCCGCGCCACATGGTCGCCGTGGACGACCACGTCGAACGTCGAGGGGGGCAGCCCGATCTCGCGGAGGTTGCCGGCCACCTTGATCTCGTCGGCGCTCGACGCGACGGCCAGCCGCAGGCCGCGGCGGCGGCACTCGTCCACCAGCTCGTGGACGCCCGGCAATGCACGGAGCCGGCCCTTGATCAGCTCGAGGTAGAGCGCGTAGGTCCGCGCCTTGTCGCGCTCGGGATCGAGCCGGATCCCCCGCGCCTCGGCCACACCGCCGATGTAGCGGTCCTCGCCCATCCCGAGGAACGGCCGGAACTCCTCGTGGCGGACGTCGAACCCCTTCTCGGCGAACATCTGGATGGCCGCCTCCGCCAAGATCGGCTCGGAGCGGACCAAGACCCCGTCCATGTCGAAGATCACGCCGCGAAGCCGAGGGCCGTCGCGCGACGGGTTGTCGGTGAGTGCCAAGACCACCTCCCGGGAGAATTCGGGGACGAACCGCCAAGTTGCCGAGTCACCAAGTCTAGCCAGAGATTTGATGATCTTACAAACCCCTTGACTCGGTGTCGCGGCCCCGGCGCGACTCCGGCGCGTCCCTCACTCCCAGGGCCGCCTTCATCTCGCGGTCGAACCGCGCGGTCAGCTCCGCGTCGATGAGCGTGGAGTGGTCCTTGCCCGGGACGACCTCCACGACCGCGTCGCTGCCCAAATTCGTCAGCGACTGCTTCAGGCGCCGGACCGCGCCGTCGAGGAAGAACGTGTCGAGCTCCCCGGTGATGACATGGAGCTTGCCGGCGAGCTTGGGGCCGAGCGTCGCCCAGTCGCGCTCGAGGATCAGGCGGATGTCGTAGGCCCGCCAGGCGTGCGCGACCTCGGGGTCAATGGCGCCGGTGGCCCGGTCCCAGAGCGGCCGGGGACGGCCGTCGGACCGGAGCGGGCTGAAGACGGCCTCGAATGAATGGAGCTGGCCGCCGTCGCCGAAGACGTCCTCCATCCTCGAGAAGTCGTCGAAGAACAGGACCGGCCTTGTGCCGCGGCGGGCGAGCGGCCGCCGGGATCCGGAGGGGTCACGGAACAGGTTCGCGCCCCGGGCGTAGAGGTCGACCCGCTGGAAGTCGCGGAAATCGACCGGATCGGGGCTGGTCGCCCAGACGCCCCCGAAGGAGTCGGGATAGGTCACCTGGAGCCAGAGCACGCTCCAGCCGCCCGACGAGTGGCCGTTGAGCAGTCGCGCCCCCGGCTCGGCGCGCGCGGGGTAGTGGGCCTCGAGGTAGGGGATCAGCTCCTCGACCAGCGCCCGGCCGCGCGGGCCGTTGGCCGCCGAGTCGGCGAAGGCGTGGTGGCCCGTCCCGCAGTCGGGGTCGAGCACGACCCGGATCAAGTCCTCGCCGAACCCGGACCGCCGGCTCGAGGCCATCCGGCCGGCCAGGTGATGGTCGCCGCCGAACCCGGGCACGATGTAGAGCGTCGCCCTCCTCGTCCCTCCGCCCCCCTCCGGCAGGATCACCGCCGCGCGGTGGCGGATCGGCCGGCGGTGGAACGCCGAGAGGATCGGGCTCGGGATGTCCACGAGCTTGATCCGGTCGGTCTCCTCGAACGGCTTCGGGGGGACCAGGCGATCGACGGTCAGGCGAATCGTGCCGCCGGCCTTGGGGTCGAGCGTGGCGCGGACGACCGGCCCGAAGGCGTTGCCCTCGCCGTCTCCCAGGGCATGGGTGTCGGGATTGAGCCGGACGACGGCCTGGGCCGCGTAGTCCCCCGGCTCGAGGCGGTCGAGCGGGCCGGGGAACCCGACGGCATCGGCCCCGACGTGGAGCGGCTCGCCGGCCTTCCAGTCGCGGGCCTCGACCGCGAAGAACGGTTGCGGCTGGAACCAATCGAGGCCGTGGCGGGGCTCGCCCCCCCGCCCCGCCGGCTCGAGCATGACGTAGACCCGCGTCGAGATCGAGCCGGGACGGACGTCGGCAGTGTAGGTGACCTCGAACGCGAGCGGCGGCCGGTCGCCCGGGGCCGCGCCCAACGCGAAGAAGACGACGGCCGCCTGCGCGGCGGCTCGGGATCGGCAACGGCGGTGGGGAAGCACGGGGCCGGCTCCGGGATCGTGGGGCGTGGGCCGCTCGCCTCGGTCCAGCGGCGCGAGCGACGGCCCTCCTCGCGGGCCTCAGCCCGCGAGTTCGGGGACGGGCAAGGTGGGATATTGGTCGAGCAGGCCCTCGCGCGTCAACCGCTCTCGCGCGACGAAATGCCGGGCGGCCAGGCGGGCCGAGCCCAGGCAGCACTCCTTCTCCAGGATGTAGTAGCGGTTGTACTGGTCGATCCGCCGGTTGGCGGGCTCGAGGTTCAGCCCGTCGAGGAACCGGGCCCAGCGGCGGTTGAACCGTTCCACGCTGGCGATCAGGTCGCGGGCGATCGCGCGGCGCCGGCGGGCCGGCGCGGGGCGGTCGGCCCAGGCGGGGGGTTCGGCGTCGCAGAGGGGCCAGAGCCGGTCGATCGACGCGGCGAACGTCGTGCGCCAGTCGTCGGGGCCGGCGGCGGCCCCCGACCACTGGCGGAGCCGGAGGCGGACCATCTCGAGCATCCCGAGCCGCTCGCGGCGGCAGCGGTCGTGCAGTCGGGCCAACGCGTACTCCAGGTCCTGCCCGCGGCGGGCGAAGGCGGGGACGTCGAACAGGCCGAGCAATTCCTTCAGCTCGGCATCGACGTTCGTCATCGGGGTGGAGTCGTCGGTCTCGTCCATGGCGGTGCGGGGTTTGGGCGTGGAGTTCGGCGTCAGCGTCCGGGGGGCTCGGGCATGGTGACCAGGGTGTTGAGGCTCCGGCGGTAGTGCCAGAGTTGCCGCTCGGTGCCGAGCGACCGGGTCCGCTCGGACCAGCGGCGGGCGACCTCCCGCAGGGCACGGTCGGCGGGCTCGCCCGCGACTGCGGCGACGCGGCCACGGCCGAGGTCGGCCAGGTAGCCGTCGGCTCCCGGGATCCGCGGGCCGGGGACGACCCGGGCGGCGAGCAAGGTCCGGCCGACCGCTTCGGACCACCGCCGGGCGTCGACCCCAGGCGCCGCGCGCGGGTCGGGCAGGCCTTGGCCGAGCAGCGAGGAACGGACCGGGAGCATCACGAAAGTGCGGCCGGCGCGGACGTGGGCGGCGACCTCGGGGCCGACCAGGTACGTCGCGAAGTCGATGGCCGCCTCGCGCCTCCGGCCCTCCGTCGCGGAGGCGACGCCGACCAGCCAGCCCCCGCCGAATGGCAGGAAGCTGGGCCGATTGGGGGGCGAGGCGTCCTCCCACCGATCGCGCGACGGGTCGAAGACGCGACATGAGCCCGGCAGGGGGGCAACGTCGATCGCACCCCCACCCCCCTCGCCCCAGAGCGAGGCGCGCTCGGCGCGGTCGATCAGCAGCGCGACGTCGCCCCGGCGGAACGCCCGCCGCGCGGCCTCGGCGTCGAACCTCGCCAGGTCTGGCGGCCCGCTCGCTGTCAGCGCCGTCAGCGCCGTCAGCGCCTCGACGAACGGGGGCGAGTCGATCCGGGGGGCCATCGTGTCGGCGTCGAAGAGGAACGAGTACTGGTCGCGGTGCTGGCCGAGGCTCGCCGCGCGTGCCAGGAAGGTCGCCTCGCCGAGCCCCTCGGCGTCGGGCCCGAGCGCCAGCGCGACCCCGAAGTCGGGCGACCCGTCGCCATTCCAGTCACGCCCCTGAAAGAACCGGGCCAGCGCGTCGAACCGGTCCCAGGTCGCGGGCGGCTCCCACGCGAGGTCTTCCGCCCCGGCCGCCTCGCGGTTCGCGGTGCGCTCGAAGGCGACACGGCGGTAGACCAGCACCAGTGCCGAGCCGCCCAATGGCAGGGCGAACCGCTCTGAGCCATACCGGGCCACCTGGTCGCGGTAGGCGGGCACGACGTCCGCGAACCGCAAGGGATCGGCGGCCGCGCGGTCGGGCCTCGGCTCGTCCCCCGCCGCCGCCTCCTCCGACTCAGCCTCGACCGCCGCGGGGGGCCGCCCGACGGCCTCGGGCAGGGCTGCCAGCGCGCGGGCGTCGATCAGGTCGCCCAGCCGGTCGCCCCGGAACAGCAGGAGATCGGCTCCGCACGCCGAGTTGGGTTCGATCGGAGCCCCTCGGACCTCGACCTCGCCCCCTCGGGTCGCCGTCCACTCCCCGAGCTGGGGCGTGACGGCCGCGAGGACCCGCGGCTCTTCGACCACCCCGACCACGAGCCGGACGCCCGGGAACGGCCGCGCCAAGGCCCCCATGTCTGGGCCTCGCGAATGACAACCCGCGACCCCGGTCAGCCCGATCGCCAGGAGCCCGCACCGCGCGACGCGAATCTTCGGCATCCCCGGGAATCCCTCGTCCCACCGGCTCCGCTCGACGACAGGCCCTATCGTACGAAACGCCGGCGCGGTCGGTCAAACGGGGGCGGAAACCTCGCCGGACCGCCTCGGGACCGGCCTTCGAAAAGCTCGGCGGAGTGGGGCGCTCGCCCGGAGGTGGGGGCGGTCGGGCTCATACCGATCCCGGGAATTTCGTGCAACCGGCCTACCTATTTGAAATTCGAAATCTCGAATTTGAGATCCCGACACGGTAAACAATATTTCTGTGATGCGCATCAGTTATCGATACCCAGGCGATAGCGCAACTCATCGAACTGCTCGCGGTAGGCGTCGTCGGTCGAGTGGAGGTGCTCGGCCTCGGAGATGAACTTGAGGCTGTCGTCGCGCTTCAGGCCGTGCTCGATCAGGATCGACTCGAACGGCTCGAGGTCGTTGGCGTAGACGAACAGCAACTTATGCTCGTCGAACTGGACCTCCATGGGGCCGTTGGGGTTGAGTGCGGCAAGTCCGGTGCAGCCGTCATGGAGCAAGAGTTGCTCGAAGTCGTAGAGCGTGCTCTTGAGGATGACGGTGTCCATGTGCTCGCGGTAGAGGTCGGCGTGGGCACCGGGCTCACTCTCGTGGCTCGACTCCATGACGACATCCACCTCCTCGCCCAGGGGGTCGAGCAGGTCCATCAGGACGTCGAAGAGCCGCTCGGCCGAGACCGAGGCAGCGAGCACGGGCATCTTGTTGCCGGTCTCAGGGTCGCAGTAAACGTCGCGGCGGTAGCCTTCGCGAGGGATGACCTCGAGGCCGAATGACGGGCGGACCGCGTCGGTCAGCGCGAAGTCTCCATAGCGTCCGATGCGAAGGTGGGCGTCAAGCTGGTCCTGGCTGAGGTCGTCGAAGCTGGTCCGAGGCATACGGCTTGCGTTGGCCCGCAACACCCGCTCGAGGAAGCGTTGAATGAAGCTCATGGGAAAGGGTCCCCTCCTACCGCGACGAACTTATCGGAAAGTTTCGTGATGGATCCTCGGCCACTGCGTCGGACGAGCTCGGGTCAAATGGCCCCGAACGAGCCATCCCGGCCGTTCGCCCGACACCGCGCCCAAGGGAGCCGAAACCCACCCCGGGGACGGTTGCCTTTCCGTTGGCACCGATTCAATGCCGTTGTTCTATAATACCATGTTTGGCGTCGGAAACCCGCTCTTGATGCAAAACAGAGTGAAGAGACTCCATTGAGCGGACCGACGCGATCGCGAAGCGGAAGATCGATCCTTGATTGCCGTGCGGTCCGGTTGGTATTTCGAATGTACTTTACCGAGTTTCGCAAATCCAGTACCACGGGCCTCGTCGCGCGATGATTTCGCGCGTCGGCCGGCGTGCCCCGAAACTTGAGGCGATTTTCCGAGGATCCGGGGGCCGCGGTCATCGACCCCGGCCCCGTAAAATTGAGCGTTGATCTTTGTAAACCTTACAGGCTCCGTGCACAAGACGACCGATTCCCTAACCGACGCCGACGATTCGAGAACGCAACATGGCATCGGCTGGACCAAGGAATCGGAGGGATCGGCCCACGAGGTTTCAGGACGAGCCGCATTTTTCCGACGCGAGGCGTTCTCCGCCGGCGGGGAGTCGAGGGGCCGGGCCCGCGGCGGTCGCGCATGGGGGCGGCCGGCGCGGATCGCCGCCAAGGGCCCAGGCCGCGCTGCCACGCGCAAGCGCCGATTCCCGCGGCGATCTTCAACGATACCCCATTCATGTCGAAGATTTCCGTACGTTTTGTTCATTTCTTTTGTGCGAAATCCGCGGCGCGACCGTCGCCCGCCCTCAGCGGGCGTGGTATATTGGATGCCCTCGACAATGGAACGCTCCCCGCACGACCGGGCACGCGCAGCGACGAGGGAACACGGACATGGCTATCGACCAGGTGGATGCCTACCTGGAGGCACACCGCGCCGACTTCGAGGAGCGGCTCAAGGCGCTGCTGCGGATCCCGAGCGTCAGCGCCCA
>JAFANO010000485.1 GCA_019232645.1 Planctomycetaceae bacterium
CGTCGTCTTGCCTCACCCGGACGGGCCGACGAGCAGCGACATCTGCCCCTTGGAGACGTCCCAATCGACCCCCCGCAGCGCCTGCACCCGGCGGTCACCGGACCCGAAGTGCTTGGTCACACCCCGGATCCGGACGGCGACGTCGTCGGCCGTCCGGGTCGGTTTCGCGATCTTGGCCGTCTCCGGCGCGAGATCCCACATGACGAGCCACCTCCGTTGATTCCCTGGACTGGACGCCCGGACCGATCAGCCTCGGAAGACGACGGCCGGCTCGAGCACGACGACCCGCCGGACGCTCACTATGCTGGCCAGGATGCAGATCAGGACCACGGCCGCGGCCGTGATCGGCAGCAGCTCCCACGGGGTGTAGAAGGCCAGCTCTCCCCCCTGCGACAGATAGCCGAAATAGGCGGCCAGCCCGACCCCGATGCCGTAGCCCAGCAGGCCGACGACCGTGGCCTGCAACAGGATCATGCCCACGATCCGGCCGTTGGTCGCACCCATCGCCTTGAGGGCGCCGAACTGCTTGAGGTTCTCGATCGTGAAGTTGTAGAAGGTCTGCCCGGCGATCGCCGTCCCGACCAGGAAGCCCAGCGCCGCGGTGATGCCGAAGTTGATCGGGATGCCGGTGTATTTCATGTAATACCAGATCGTGTCCCAGACGAACTCGTGGCTGGTGCGCGCCTTGAGGCCGGTCTGGCGGCTGATGGCCGCGGCCACCTCCGCCGGGGTATGGCCCTCATCGGTCTTGGCCAGCACGTAGGACAGGACCTTCCGCTCCTGCGGGGCGAACAGCTTGGCCCGCGAATAGGTGGTGTAGACGACCGCGTTCGACTGGAACGTCCGGGTCGCCTCGCAGATCCCGACGATGACAGCGCGGTGGTCGTTCATCTCCAGCTCGCGGCCGATGAACCGCTGGTAGAACGCCGTCCTCGCCGCGACATCCTCAGCCTCGGTCGCCGGTGGCTCTGACGCGGTCGAGTGGCCCCCCGCGACGCGTTGCCTGAAGGCGGCGATCACCCCCTGGGCCAAATCGCGCGCCCGTTCCTGGCTGCCCTTCTTCTTGTCCAGCACGTCCCAGGGCTCGCCGGGGTAGAGCTTGTCCAGACGGGTGTAGTCCACGATCACCGCGTCGGGCTTGCGCAGGTCGGACAGCTTTCCGACGATCATCCGCTCGGGCGGTGGGGCGCCGACCATCGAGGAGTCGTCCAAGCCTAGCATAACGACCTGCTCGATCACCTCGTACTTGACCCTCCTCGGCTTCTTCGTCTGAGCGTCGACGCCGGAGCCGTACGAATTGACCTTGGCGCGAGCGTTCCCCTTGTAGAGCGGCACGGCCCAGAGGACGCCTTCGATCCCCCGGACGCGGTAAAGGCTGTTCTCGATCATCGGTTTGACGTCGTCGATGTACCGGACGTTGGCGTCCATCACCCAGAGGTCGGCCCCGGTGATGTCAAAGATCTGCCCGGCGGTCCGGCACATCAGGCCGCAGAAGATCGAGCCTTGCTGCGTGATCAGGAGCGAGGCGAAGGTCAGGCCGAGGATAATCCCGAAGAACTTGGCCTTGTCTCCGACCAGCATTTTCCACGCGATCCAGGACATCGTCGCCCCCTTTATCTGATGGAGACCGGGTCGTTGACCACCGCCTCGCCCGCAAGGTTCAGCGGCGGCGCCAGCCCCAACGCAGCAAGGCAGAAGCTGGTGATGTGATCGGTCAGGAAGTCCAGGTCGAGCGTCTCGTACAGCTCGGCGCCGACGAGGCGCTCCGAGATCGACCGCGCCACCCGATAATGCAAGCACTGGCCGACCACGCTGAACGCCAGCGCCGAGAGCTTGCGCGGCTCGGCCTCGGGGCAGACCCCGCGGAGGATCCCCACCAGGCGCTCGAACCTCGGGCGGATCGCCTCGCGGACCAGGACCTCCGATGCCGGCGTCGGCTGGATCATCTCTCGGAGCATCAAGGCCTGGTGCCACGTGTTCTCGTGGCTGATCGCCAGCACGTGGCCCAGGAAGTGATGGATGTAGCGCCGGAGCTGCTGGGCCGGGGTCCCCTCCTGGAAGGCCGACTCGGGGAGCATCTCGGTGCCGCAACGATGCGCCTCGAGCACGGCCTCGACGTAGAGCTGCTCCTTGCTCCCGAAGTGATAGTTGACCGCCGCGCAGTTGGCGTTCACCCGGTCGCAGATCTTCCGGATGCTCGCCTTCTCGTAGCCCTTCGCGGCGAACTCCTCCCCCGCCGCCTCCAGCAACCGTGCCTTGGTCGTCTCTCCGCTCGACATCCGCAGTCCTCGTGCTTGAAGCGCCTGTTTCAAACGGTTGTTTCAATCAACTGTATTCACTTCGGGTCGGCCGTCAAGAGTTCTTGAAGAATTTCCAGAAATCGTGGCGCGCGAAGCAGACGATCTCGGCATTGAATTTGCTTTACATTATTATTGGGAACATCTACGTTCATCGCCCGCGAAACAGGAGAGAGCACCATGCCTCGCGGCGACAAAAGTGCATACACCGACAAGCAAAAGCGTCAGGCCGAGCATATCGAGGAGAGCTACGAAGAACGGGGCGTCCCGGAGGAGGAAGCGGAGCGCCGCGCCTGGGCGACAGTCAACAAGCAGTCGGGTGGCGGGAAGAAGTCGGGGAGCGGGCGCAAGAAGTCGAAATGATCCGCGGCCGTGACGGAGGAGCACCGCGAAACGATACCGGGCTCGAGGCGGGGTCATTCGGCCGACAAGCCGCTGGCCGGCGGCGAGAGCCGCGTGATAGAGTGGAGCATCACGCGGCTCTCCCGAGCGACGGTACATGCATGCACGCCATCGAGTTCCTCCGGGATCCGGCGAAGGTCCCGGTCAAGCCGGTTTACGCGGTCTTCGGCGACGACCCGTTCCTGCGGCGGGAGTCGCTCGAGACGATCGGGCGCGTCGGGCTCCAGGGCGAGGCCGACGCGCCGGCGGTCGCGCGGTTCGCGGGGGAGCAGGCGGGCCTGGCCGACGTGCTCGACGAGGTTCGGACGCTGCCGTTCTTCTCCAGCAGGCGGGTCGCGATTGTGGAGTCGGCCGATCCGTTCGTCACGGCGCACCGCAAGGAGCTGGAGGCGTACGTCGAGCATCCCTCGGCGTCGGGCGTGCTCGTGCTCTCAGTCAAGACCTGGCCCGCGAACACTCGCCTCGCCAAGCTGGTGGACAAGACGGGGCTGGCGATCGACTGCAAGGGGCCGAATGAGCGCGAGCTGGTCCCGTGGCTGACCCAACTGGCCCTGTCCCGGACCGGTGCCCCGCTCGACGACGACGCTGCGCGGCTGCTGCTCGAGCTGGTTGGCCCGGAGACCGGGCTGCTGGTCGCCGAGATCGAAAAGCTGGCGGTCTTCGTCGGCACTCGCGCCAGGATCCGGCGCGACGATGTGGCGAAGATGGTCGGCGCCGGTCGGATCGAGACCATTTGGAAGGTGCTCGACGCGGCGACGACCGGACGCGGCGACGTCGCCCTGGAGCACCTCGACCACCTGATCGCGGCGGGCGAGTACCCGGTTGGGCTGCTGGCGGCCATGAGCGTCTCGTTGCTCAAGGTCCACCACGCCGGCCGGCTCCGCCGGGCCCGCATGAAGCTCGAAGACGCCTGCCGCGAAGCCGGCATCCCCTTCGTGGCGGTCGAGAAGACGCAGCGGCAACATGCCCACCTCGGCCCCAAGAGAGTCGACCAGCTCCCGGAGCTCCTCCTCCAGGCCGACCTCGATCTGAAAGGCTCGACGAAGCTGGAGCCCCGCGCCGTGCTCGAACGGCTGCTGGTCCGACTCTCCGGCCCGAGGCAGGATTAGCGAGCCGCCTTCCGCCGACGGTGGGGGCAAGGCACCGTGTCCGCCGTCAGAGCGTGGCCTGCCCCCACCGCGAATCGCGCCCCGCTCATCCTGAGCCTACGTCAAATCGGCGTTGCCGCCGCCATTGAAGTCGCCCGCCATGAAGGCGGACGGAGAGAGGAAACCCGTGGCGCCACGATGCGTTTTCGTATCGCAAGGATTCTTTCAAATTTCCGGGCGCCCTCGCCCGATCTCAATAGCAGGTATCTCTCGGAGAAATCGCACCTGGCTCGATTTGGAAATCGGGCCGCTGGAGCCCATGACTCCAAAGCGGATGAAGCCATGACACGGAGCGATCCTCCCTTCTCGTTGCTCGACGAGGCGGCCATTGCCGCGGCGGAGTTGCGCCGCGACCCCTATGACTTCGCATTCGTCGAACACGCATTCAGCCCTCAGATCAAGGACGAGGTGCTCGCCGATGCACCGCAAATCCCCGATCGCGGCAGTTACGGCCTGCCCAGTCTTCGGTATGGGCCTCGATTCGGGGCGGTCGTCGACGACCTTCTCAACCCGCGTTTCCGGCGACTGGTCGAGAAGAAATTCGACATGGATCTCAGCCCCTACCCGCCGTGTGTCGTGATGATGGGGAATACGACGGGGCATTACAACGAGGGTTATGCCCACCCCGATTCGAAGCACAAGATTGTCACCGTGCTGATCGGGTTCAGCCGCGAATGGCCTTATGAGCGCGGTCGGCTCCGGGTTTTGCGCAGCAACAACCGCGATGACTACGCGTTCGAGTTTGCGCCGGAATTCGGCCGCATGCTGATGTTCCGCGTCTGCGATCATTCCTGGCACGGCTTTCTGCCACAGAAAGGTCCGCGCATGAGCATGCAACTCTGCTATGTCGACTCGGAATGGTATCTCAAACGCGAATACAGGCGTCACAGCTGGAGCGCCTTCGCCAAGTCGATTCCCCTGTTGCGGAAGATTATCGAATGGGCGCCACGTTAAGGCGACGGATCGGGTCGCGAGACGCTCCCCTCTCATCCCTCCCTGTCCGCGGGAAACGATGCTGCCTTGGTGGCACCGGAGGACGAATCAGCCTCTTCGGTCTGCGGGTGGTCCTGGCCGGGTGAGGGCGCCGACTCACACGGTATCTCGAGGGTATCGCCGAGCAGCGGCGAGATCACCCCCAGCGCTATCGGACTCAACGGCTGCAAGACGCCATCCTGCTCGTCTCCAGG
>JAFANO010000531.1 GCA_019232645.1 Planctomycetaceae bacterium
CTACCGCCGGCCGCTACCGACGCGCCCGGGACTCGCCTCGTCGCCGGAGGCCACGGCGGCCTACACGCGACAGGCCGAGCAGGACCTGGTCCGGTTCCTGGAATGCGGCGCCCGGGAGTTGGTCCCGGGAGGCAAGCTGCTGAGCGCGGGCGCGACGGCGTGCTGCCGCGGGGGCGGCTCCGCGCCGTGCTCGAGTACATCGAGGAGCACCTCGACGGCGGCCCGACCCGGGCGCAGATGGCCGCGGTCGTCCGCCTCAACCCCTACCACTTCGCCCGCCAGTTCAAGGCCGCCACCGGGCTGCCGCCGCACCAGTACGTCATCCTGCGCCGCGTCGAGCGGGCCAGGCTGCTCCTGCACGCAGGGACGGACCTGTCCCTGGCGGAGGTGGCCGCGCACGCCGGCTTCCGTGACCAGAGCCAGTTCTCCCGCCACTTCAAGCGACTCGTCGGCGTCACCCCGGGGCGGTTACGAACGCCCTCAAGAATCGCCTAACAGCCCTCAATTCCCGCCAAGAAGCTGTCGAGCGACCCCCTGCATTCCTCATGAGCGGCGTGGAGCGGCGTGATTGCCCCGCTGCCGGCAACCTCAGATCGCAGGAGAGATCGATGAGCCACCTCTTTTCTTCCGTCCGCTCGAAGCCTCCGGCGTCCTCTCCTTTGTCACCCTTTTCGTGAGTGTCCATGGCCGAGGTCAAGCATCGATCCGTCAGGACCAACGGCATCACCATGCACCTCGCCGAGCAGGGCGAGGGCCCGCTCGTCGTCCTCTGCCACGGTTTCACCGAGTTCTGGTACTCCTGGCGGCATCAGTTGCCGGCCCTGGCCGCGGCCGGGTTCCACGTCGTCGCCCCCGACCAGCGCGGCTATGGCCGCACCGACCGCCCGGAGCCGATCGAGGCTTACGACATCTTCCAGCTCACCGGGGATATCGTGGGGCTGGTGCAGGCGCTGGGCGAGGAGCAGGCGGTGATCGTCGGCCACGATTGGGGGGCGCCGGTCGCCTGGTTCTGTGGCCTGCTGCGGCCCGACGTCTTCCGCGCCGTCGGCCTCCTGAGCGTGCCGTACCATCCGCGCGACAACGTACGGCCCACGGACCGGATGCGTGCCCTGGCGGGGGAGAACCAGTTCTACCAGCTCTACTTCCAGGAACCGGGCAAGGCGGAGGCCGAACTCGAAGCCGACACGCGCCGCTTCGTGCGCATGTTCCTCTACTCCGCCTCGGGCGACCCGCCGCCGGAGAAACGCTGGCGCTTCCTGTTCGGCAAGGACGAGACGCTGCTCAGCACCGGATCGGAGCCGGACACGCTCCCCGCCTGGTTGACCGAGCAGGACGTCGAGGCGTTCACGGCCGAGTTCACCCGGACCGGGTTCCGGGGCGGCCTGAACTGGTATCGGAACCTCGACCGGATGTGGGAGCTGACGCCGTTCCTGAACGGGGCGAAACTGCGTCAGCCGACGCTGTTCGTGGCCGGCGAATGGGATGGGGCCATCACCATGTACCGCGATGCCTTCGAGGCACTGCCGCAGACGGTGCCGGGACTGCGCCAGCGGGTGCTGCTCCCGGGCGCGGGCCACTGGATTCAACAGGAGCGGCCGGAAGAGGTGAACCGCTTGCTCGTCGATTTCCTGAAAGGACTCTGACGCGCCGCTGCGGTCGCCGAGGCCGGCCAAACTTCGTCCGCGGAGCATCGTCTATTTGAGGGAACGGCCGGCGCGGTCGCCCCTTGAGGTCCACGTTCAAGAGGAGGATGCCGCCGTGTGGAAAACCGTTGTGCTGTCCGGGTTGATGTGTCTCGTGGCCCTGCCCGCCCTGGCCGCCGAGCCGGCGCCGAAGAAGGTGGAGGTGAAGGGCACGCTGCGGACCGGCGTTGTCGCCATTGGGGGCGAAACGACCGGGACCAGTATCGAGACGAAGGAGGGCAAGTACGAGCTGGACTTCGGCACGGACAAGGACCTCCGCAAGAGGGCGGAGGAGTTGAACGGCAAGATGGTGGTGACCGGGGAATTGAACATGAGATACAAGCGACTAACCGCGACCCTGTTCACCGCGACGATGGCCCCGGGTGGGCAGGCCGACGAGCCCGCCCCGGAGAAGCAAGTCGCGGCGCTCTCGGAGCAGCACCGCCTGGCCGCAATCGAGGGCGACACGAAGGCTCTCGACGCTGTGCTGGCCGACGACTGGGTCGTCGTCGGCCCCACCGGCGCGGTCGAGACCAAGCGCCAGCAGGAGAAGAAGATCAAGGACAAGAGTCTCGTCTTCGAGGCGATCGATCCCAAGGAGGTCAAGGTGCGGGTCCACGGCGACGCGGCGATCGTGATGGGCCTCTACCACATCAAGGCGACCCGCAACGGAAGGACGGTCGATGGCGTCTTCCGCAACACAGGGGTCTTCACCAAGCAGGCGGGGACGTGGCGGTGCGTCTTCAATCAAGTCACACCGGTGGCGGGTCCGCCGGCCGAGAAGCGCTGACGACGGTTGGCGTGTGCGAGTCCGGCTGGCCGCGCTCGACTTCCGGGTCGCCTGCTTCGGCCACGGCAAGGCTATCATCGGTGACGCCGCGTCCCGGTTCCGCCACCGGTGGCCGGTGGGCAGTGCCCCAGACGCCGAACCAGGCGACCCCGTAGCAGCCGGGAGAGAGGGTCGCGGTAGCCGGCAACAG
>JAFANO010000560.1 GCA_019232645.1 Planctomycetaceae bacterium
AAGCCCGAGGTCTCGGGCGATCTCCTTGAGGCCGCCCAGCCTGAGGACGTGGGGGATCGGGCGTCCCGCCTCGTCGAGCTTGCGGTTGACGACCAGGGTATCGAGCTTATAGGCGAGCAAACCGCCCTGGCCGTACTCGCTGTGCCAGCCCACGTTCCAGGACACGATCGCCTGGCCGTCGGAGCCCGTCTCCCGGATCGCGATGGGCATGGCCCCTTGCCGGGACAGCCTGTGGACCGGGTAGCGTGCCAGGACGGCCACGACCCCGATGCGATCCAGGGGGGACGGTAGCTCCCCTCTTCTCTTCGAGTGTGGATGCATGATTGCAACACCACCACCGCCTTGTTGTTGTTGTCTTCTGTCTCTCTGCGTGCGATTCGTAGCATCTCATCGACCTGTAATGCGTTATGCAAGGAGGTCTTCCGACATTACCCGATGTTCCGCCATCGGTCTGCTACCCCAGCGGGCGTCACCGGCAACGACGAGGTCCGAAGCCTGGGGGACAACGTAACCTCGATCCTCGGATCGGTCGTGGACGCACGAGCCGACACGGCGACTGCCAGCATCACGGCGGTCGGGGGCCAGCAGTCCGGGTCGGGTCAACCCAGGTGAAGTGCTGATAAAGGCCGTAAACAGAGGCAAGCCAAAGATGCTGTCAGGCTTGGACCAAAAGGTACGTGGCCAGGAACGGGGGTTGCAATGTCCCCCGTCGCGGATGACGCGCCACCGGCCGAAAGGCACGACCCTACCCCGGAGTGATCGAAGAGATGAACGAAGTAACCCCGTTGCCTCCCCGCGAGGGAAGGCCGACTGCAAAGGGAGCCGACGAGACAGCGGGGAAGGGATGAGGGAGGAAGCGAACGCCGGTCGGTAATCGATCGGATAGCGGGTGAGTCCGCCCACGGATGACATCCCCACGCCGCGAAAGCGGGCTGACTTCCCTCGGGTGTTCCGTCACGAGAGAACCTCGGCCCACCGACTCAGGGAGACAAGCAGAGATGTCGGCGGCAGAAATGCCTGCTGGTGCGGCTCCCGGGCGTGCGCCCGACTGGCACTCCATCGAATGGAGGAAGGTCTGGCGTACGGTCCGTCGGCTCCAGGCGCGTATCGTGAAGGCCGTCGCGGAGGGCAGATGGAATAAAGTCAAGGCCCTGGTCTATCTGCTCACGCACTCGTTCGGTGGCCGGGCCCTGGCCATCTTACGGGTCGTCAGTAATTCGGGTGCGAAGACCCCCGGTGTGGACGGAGTCCTCTGGAACACACCGGAGGCCAAGTCGGCCGCTTTCGACGCCCTGCGCCGGCACGGTTATCGACCGCAACCGCTCCGCAGGGTCTACATCCCCAAGAGCAACGGAAAACGACGCGGCCTCGGGATTCCCACCATGGCCGATCGAGCCATGCAAGCACTCCACTTGCTCGGCCTCGATCCCATCGCGGAATCTCGCGCCGACGGCCACTCCTATGGCTTTCGGCGGGAACGCCGCTGCGCGGATGCGATGGCACAGACTCATATTGTGTTGAGCCATCGGCACGGTCCGGAATGGATCCTCGAGGGTGACATCAAAGCTTGCTTTGATAAGATTAGCCACGAATGGCTCTTGGATCATGTCACCATGGACCGGCAGGTGCTGGGGAAATGGTTGAAAGCGGGTTTCCTGGAGAAGCACGCCTGGTTCGCCACCACGGAAGGGACACCTCAAGGCGGGATCGTTTCACCCGCCCTGGCGAACTGGACCCTGGATGGACTGCAACGGCTCCTGGCGGAACACTTCGCCAGGACGCCGAGGCAACAACGGATGAACAAAGTCCACCTGGTCCGCTATGCGGATGACTTCTTGATCACCGGCACGTCGAAGGAACTCCTTCGTGATCAAGTCCGACCTCTCGTGTCTCACTTCTTGAAGGAACGAGGGCTCGAGCTCTCGCACGAGAAGACCAGGATCACCCATGTGGAGGAGGGCTTCGATTTCTTGGGGCAGAACGTCCGGCGCTACCGCTGCGGCAAGGTCCTGACCAAGCCGTCGGCGCCAAGCGTCAAGACGTTCCTGTCCAAGATCCAGGAAACGATCGACGACTCAGGCGGCCTGACGGCGGGAGAACTGATCCGGCGCTTGAACCAACAGATCAAAGGCTGGACCATGTACCACCGTTATGCGGCGAGCAAACGCACCTTTGCGCGCATGGATCACCGGATCTTCCAGATGGTGTGGCGCTGGTGCCGTCGCCGACACCCGAACAAGCGCGGGAAGTGGATCAGGGAGAGATACTTCCAGCGAGACGGGCATCGCCACTGGGTCTTCACCGGCACGCTGCGAGACCAGAAGGGCCAAGGCTGGCCGATCCAGTTGATGGCTGCGGCGAAGGTGAAGGTCATTCGCTACGTGAAGATCCGCAGCGACGTCAATCCCTACGATCCGAAGTGGGAACTGTACCTGGAAGCACGGCTGGGCTGGCAACTGGCCCAAACGCTAACAGGCCGCAGTCGGATCGAATACCTATGGAAGGAACAAAAGGGACGGTGTCTGGTCTGCGGCCAACCCCTGCGAATCGCGGAGGAAGACTGCCAGATCCATCATCGGATCGGGCGCAGCCGAGGCGGTCCGGACACGGCGGACAACTTGGAGTTGTTGCATGCCAACTGCCATCGGCAGATCCACGTGCGAGAACGACGGACGAAAGCGGCCGCGTCCCGCGAGGGGCGTTTGTGAAGGCTTGAGCTGGATGAGGGGCAACTCTCATGTCCAGTTCTGAGGGGGCGGGGACGTAGC
>JAFANO010000755.1 GCA_019232645.1 Planctomycetaceae bacterium
GACCAGCGGCCACGACGCTCGAGTCCGGGAGCCCGACGGATCCACCGCCCGTCTCGGCCCCGTTCCCCGGACCTCCAGCCCCGTCGACGATTCCACCGCCCGCGTCGGCCTCGCCCCCGGGGCCTCCGGCCTCGCCGGCGGTTCCACCGCCCGTCTCGACCGCGTCTCCGGGGCCTCTGGCCTCGCCGACGGAGCCACCGCCCGCATCGACCTCGCCCCCGGGACCTCCAGCCCCGCCGCCCGAATCGGGCCCGCCACTGGCGCGGCGAATCCGAGGCCACCGCTCCAAGCCGGCGTGAATCCCTCGGCCCAAATACTGGACGTATCAAGCGCTGGGCGTCCCCGGAGAAGGGTCTCGCCGCGGCCGAGATCCGGCTCACACCCGAGGACCTGACGCGGATCGACGAGGTCGCTCCGCGGGGAATCGCCGCGGGAGACCGCGACCCGGCCGCCAGATGACGACGGTCATCGGCTGACACGCTGACGCGACACGATCATGGTTCGGCTTGACCCCGAGCGAGCTTGACGTTATCACGGCCTCCGAAATCATCCCCGCCACGTCCTCGTCGGCCAGGAAACGCCGCTCGGAACCCGGCGAACCAATGACCGCGGTCACCCCTCGGAACGGGGACGAAAGAGCCCCACCCCACACTCCGCCTCGAGGACGAGTCCCGTGATGTTTCCCGAGGGCGGTGTGCGCCGGGAGGAGGTCGCGATGGGGAGACTCAAGGTCGTCACGATCCTGATCGCGAGCGGGGCGTGGGGCGCCGGCGCGGTCGGAGCACCACCGGATCAGGCCGCGCCCCCGACGGACACCGCGTCGAAATCGCCCGCGCCGGTGCCGTCGATCAAGTATCTCAAGACGGGCACCCGTCTCTTCCACCATGGACAGTATGCCGAGGCGGGCAGGTACCTCCGCGCCGCGGACCTCTATCGCGATCAACTCACGGACATCGAGCAGATCGTTCTCGACGGATATCTGAGCAAGCTCGACACCCCGGCACGGGAGCCCCTGGCATCGTCTGATCCCGGGGTCGCGCCCGTCGAAGGGGTGGAGGCGAGGCCGCCATGCGCGGCGGCGAGGACCGTCGAGCCGGCGCCACTCAATCCCGAGACGAGATCCGACGACGGCACCACCCCCGAGCCCCTCCCGGACGAGGAAGCGCCGAATGCCTCGGCATCCGGGCTCGGGACCCGCATCAAGCCGCGGGCCGGCGGCGTCTTCCGCCACGCTCTCGAGCCGAGCCCCGCCGACCCATACGATGACGGCGTGAGGGGGACGAGCCTGGAGCCGCCGACCGACGAGCGGCGGGGGCCCCTGCACTACACGCTCGAGCGGATGGGCCTGGCAATCCGGAAGGCGACCGCCACCCTCATCCCGCCCGCGCCTCGGACCCAACGCGCGGCCCAGGCGAAGCTCAAGCAGGCACGCGAGTCTTTGGCCGAGGACGATTACGATCACGCCGAGGCGATCGCCTTGGAAGTCAAGGGCTGGGGACTGAGCTTCGACCGGGCCAGGGACACCCCCGACCGGGTGATCCTCTCAGCCCGGGCCCTCCGCCTCCTCGGCTCAGCGACGTTCGACGAGGCACGGCCCCGCCGCGATCCGTCCGATCCCCCGGCATTGGGAGTGCCGCCGGAGTGATACGCATTCCAGAGATTTTGTGCGCTCTATTCGGATCTCAGATTCGAGATTTCAGATTTCAAATCGAGATTTCAAATTTCAAATCTTAGATTTCAAATCAGCAGACCGAGCACACGAAATTCCTGGAGTCCGGATGAGAGGAGGTCCCGCGCGCGGCCTTGATCTCTCGCGGAGGCCCAGGATCAGCCCTCGGCCTCGCTCGTCGCCTCGCGGGGGATGATGTCGAGGGCGAGGCGCTCGGACCCCCGCAGGACGGTCAGTCGGGTCCAGACGCCCACCCGATCTTCGGTCAGGAGCCGGTGCAGGTCGTCGATCCCGGCGACCGGTCGGCCGTCGAAGGCGAGGATCACATCCCCCTCGTCCACGCCCGCGCGCTCGGCGGGCCCGCCGGGCTCGACCGCGACCACGAGGACGCCCCCCGCGACGGGCGGCTCGAGCTCGGGGGGCAACCGGCGCGGGAAGGCGACGGTCTGCACCGAGACGCCGATCCGGCTCCGCTTGACCCGCCCGTCCTTGATCAGCCGGCCGGCGACGAACTTCGCCGTGTTGATCGCGATCGCGAAGCAGATCCCCTGCGCCGGCAGGATCGCGGCCGTGTTGACCCCGATGACCTCGCCCCGCGAGTTGACCAGCGGGCCGCCCGAGTTGCCGGGGTTCAGCGCCGCGTCGGTCTGGAGGACGTCGTCGATCAGCCGGCCCGACCGCGCCCGGAGCGTCCGCCCCAGCGCGCTGACGACCCCCGCGGTCACCGTGCTCTGGAAGCCGTAGGGATGGCCCACCGCGATCGCCAGTTGCCCGACCCGGACCGTCTGCGAGTCGCCCAGGGCGATGGGCACCAGCCCCTCGGCCTTGACGCGGATGACTGCCAGGTCGGTCTCCGGGTCGTCGCCGATCAGGTCGGCCACGTGCCGGCTCCCGTCCGCCAGGGTCACCGCGATCCGGCGCGCGCCGTGCACGACGTGGCTGTTGGTCAAGATGTAGCCGTTCGTCGTGAAGACGGAGCCCGAGCCGCTGCCCCGCCCGCCCCGCGACCGCCTCGGGTCGTTCGGCTGATGGAAGACCTCGATGTGGACGACCGACGGGCTGACCCGCTCGGCGGCGTGGATGACCGCGCGCGAATAGGCGTCCAGCAGCTCGCCGTCGGGGACCGGCTGGGGCGCTTGTGCCGATCCCCCGGCGAGGCCGTGAGGCTCGTCGAGCCGGATGGGCTCGATCTCGACTGTCCCGCTGCTCATGGGCTATCCTCCAGGGAGAGTATGGGGGAACTATAGGCGCGACGCCCTCCTGGCGACAAGGACATGCCCGCTCGCCACCAACCGACCCGGAGGTGCGTGCCCTACCCGACGCGGCCGGCCCGGGCGCCCCGAATGTCCCGTTAAGGAATCATGATCTCATGACGCACACGCACTCCCACGCCGTGCCCGAGGGCGGGCGAACGCTGGGGCTCTCCATCCTCCTGACTGTCGCCTTCGTCCTGGGCGAAGCGGTCGCGGGCGTCCTCGCCCACAGCCTGGCGCTACTCTCGGACGCGGGGCACAACTTCGCCGACGCGCTGGCGCTGGTCTTCTCGTGGTACGCCATCCGAGTGGCGCGGCGGCCGGCCGACGCGCGGCGGACGTACGGCTACCACCGCGTCGGCATCCTCGTCGCCCTGGTCAACGCCGTCTCTCTGGTGGTCCTGGCACTGTGGATCTTCTGGGAGGCGGCGCAGCGGCTGCGATCACCGGGACCGGTCGAGAGCGGGCCGATGATCGTCGTGGCGCTGATCGCCGTCGCGCTCAATGCGGTGATCAGCCTCTGGCTTCGCCGGGGGGCCGCGCATGACCTGAACATCCGCAGCGCCTACCTCCACATGCTGGGCGACGCCCTCTCGGCGCTGGGGGTCGTCGCGGCGGGCGTCGTGGTGGCGACGACCGGGGCCGCGGTCGCCGACCCGATCGTCTCGCTCCTGATCGGCGGGCTGATCCTCTGGAGCTCGTGGGGCATCCTCACCGAGGCGGTCGACGTCCTGCTCGAGGCCGCCCCCAAGGGCCTCGACATGGTGGCCCTGGAGCGCGGGATCAAGGACGTGCCCGACGTCATCGACATCCACGACCTGCACGTCTGGACGGTCGCCTCGGGGATCGTCGCCTGTAGCTGCCACATCGTCGTCGAGGAGCAGAGCGCCTCGAGCAGCCAGGTCGTGCATCGCTCGGTCGCGACGATGCTGCGGCATCGCTTCGGCATCGGCCACACCACCGTGCAGGTCGAGGTCGAGGGCTGCGCCTCGGACGAGATGTACTGCACGATGCGCCCCGTCCACGACCGCTGCACGGGGCACGAGCACTGATACGGACGGATGCCCGCCAAGGGGGCCGAGGGGGACCTCTCCGGTCCATCCCCGAGCCCCCCGACGGAGGGCGCTCCGGGCCAACATTCATGGAGGAGACGTCGGGCCGAAGCAGAGCAGTGTGAGGTCATCGGCCTGGGGCGCCCCGCTGATGTGCTTGCGCACGGCGCGGAGGATCGCCGCGCCCACCTGGGACGGGCCCCCCGGGGCGCCGAGGATCACCTGGCGCAGGCGCTTGTCGCCGAAGGGTTTACCCTTGGGGTTCATTGCGTCGGTGACGCCGTCGGTGTAGAGGACGACCACGTCGCCGGGCGCGATCGAGGCGCCGACCGACCGGCAGTTCATCTCCTCGGTGACGCCCAAGGGCATGCCTCCCTGCTCCGGGCCGACGATCTCGATGCCCTCGCCTCGACGCAGGATGATCGGCCCCATGTGCCCGGCGGTGACGATCGTCAACCGCTGGGCCGGGGCGTCGATCTGGACCAGCAGGCAGGTCGCGAACCGCTCGGCGACCCCGGCCTCGTAGTGTTCGAGGTTGAGGTGCTCCATGATCCGGACGGGGTCCAGCCCCGCGAAGGCGACCAGCCGCACGGCCGCCGAGAGTCGCGCCATCATCAGGGCGGCAGGCATCCCCTTGCCCACCACGTCGCCCAGGGCCACGAGCAGCCGTCGGGGCGGCTCTCCGTCCGCGTCGTCGGCCAGGTGGAGCGGGAGATAATCGAAATAATCGCCGCCGACAAACCCGGCAGGCTCGTAGCAGTCCCAGAACTCGTAGCCGGCCAACTGCGGGCGCGACTGCGGCAGGAACGCCTTCTGGACCGCGGCGGCGTCCTGCGCCTCCTGCCTCGTCTTGATCAGCTCGATCCTGTTCTCGTGCAACCTGGCGTTCTCCACGGCCAGGCCGACCTGGGCGGCGACCGCGACCAGCAGGTCGAGGTCGGCCTGGTTGAACCGGACGCGATCGTCGCGGGCGTCGATCTGGAGGATGCCGATCGGCCGCTGCTCCCGGCCGAGGAGCGGGACGCACATCATGGTCCGGACCTCCGATTGGACGAGGCTGATGCTCAGCGCGAACCGCCCGTCGCGGGTCGTGTCGGTGCTGAGGATCGCCTGGCCCTCGTTCATCACCTTCTCGAGGACCGTCCGGCAGATCGTCAGGTTCCTCGGGTCGTTGTGCCGCGTCCGGATCGCGTCGGGGACCAGCGTGGACTGATCGGGATTCAGGAGCACGAAGCCTCGGTCGGCCGGCGGGAAGATGGCGAAGAGTGTCTCGAGCGTCCGGTCGAGGACCTCGCCGAGGCCGAGCGCATCGCCGAGGTTGCGGCTGATCTCAAGGATATGATGAAGCTTTTGCTCGGGCCCGGCCGCCGGCGCCACGCCCGGGTCCGGCATCGAGGTGGCCAGGGTGCCCAGGATCGTCGAGTCGTTGCCCTCGGTGATGGCGACCATCGGCATGTCGAAGAGGAGCTTGTGGTCACAGATCTCGATCCGATCGCCATCATGGAGCAGGACCGTCCCGGTCACCGGCTTCCCCTCGACCCTCGTCCCGTTGAGGCTCCCGAGATCTTCGAGACAGTAGCCGTCGCCGCGGCGGATGATCCGGGCATGTCGGCTCGAGACGACCCTCGCATCCTGGCCCAGGACGACGTCGCACGCCGGGCTCCGCCCGATGATCGTCACCTCCCGGTCAAGTCGGAACGGTCGGCCACTCCCCTCGTGGTCGAGCGTCAGCAGCAAGGGGGCGGGTGTTCCTTTCCCGGCCATCTCGGGGCGCTCC
This sequence comes from Planctomycetaceae bacterium, assembly GCA_019232645.1. Classification (GTDB taxonomy): domain Bacteria; phylum Planctomycetota; class Planctomycetia; order Isosphaerales; family Isosphaeraceae; genus JAFANO01. The sequence continues at coordinate 5,752 of JAFANO010000755.1, forward strand.
GATTCCTCGTTTCGCGAGCAGGCGGTGATCGTCCGCCCGGCGATCCCGCTCAGCGCGGATCCCCTCGAACGTTCGGTCACGAGCGGATGATCCGGGCCGGGGAGTGACGCCAAGACATCGGCGAGGGGTGATAGCTTTAGAGCCAGGACACCGAACTGATCCTCGCGGCCCTCGAGGACGACCACGACGACAGGCGCACGGATGAAGCCCTCCGACCCGAAGCCGTAACGACCTCGCGATCTCGCGGTATCCGAATGATATCATCATAGCGGGCCCCTGATGGACAGGCAAGGGACGCGACGAACCCGCGCGGGAGGGGCGACCCGATCGTCCTCCAGGCGCTCTTCATCATCCTGGCGGCACAGCCATTTTCCTCGCGAAAGCTTGACGATCTCGATGACGCTCAGACAATTGGATCGAATTGTCCGGTTTCGGGCCAGGATGGCGGCCTAATATTGGATGTCAAGATCCAATCTATCGAGGTGAGGGAGAAGGATGTTTTCGCAGACGGTCGAGTATGCGTTGCGGGCGGTGGTCCACCTGGCCGACCGCGCGCCCTCGCCCCGGACGACGGAGGAGATCGCGACGGCGACCCGCGTCCCCAAGGCGTATCTCTCGAAGATCTTGCAGGGCCTGTGCCGGGCCGGGATCGTGCATTCGCGGCGCGGGATCGGGGGCGGGATGACGCTCGCCAAGTCTGCCGCGTCGTTGACGATCCTGGAGGTGATCAACGCCGTCGAGCCGATCGGCCGGATCACGACCTGCCCACTCGGCCAGGAGGCGCATGGCGACCGGCTCTGTCCCCTCCACCGCCGCCTGGACGACGCCCTGGCGCTGATGGAGGAGGCGTTCGACCGGACGACCCTGGCCGAGCTCCTGGCCGATCCGTCGGAGAGCGTCCCCCTCTGCGAAGTCCCCAGCCCGACCCCGAAGTCCTGAGCGGGCCCGTGGGGCACGTCGTCACTGGTACTTGGTGTATTTATCAGGGCGGCCGTAGGCCTTGTCGACCGGATACTTGAGGGCGGCCAGCTCCACCTTCTCGCGGAGCGAAGAGGCCAGGTCGATCGAGCAGACGTCGGCCATCCGGAGCAGCAGCCAGAGGCAGTCCGCCAGCTCGTGCGCGAGCTCGCGTCGGACGTCTTGTTGCTGCAAGGACTTCTGGATCTCCTCGTTGTTGCGGTAGCGGAAGTGCTCGAGGACCTCGCCGACCTCGCAGGCCAGGGCGACGCCCAGGTCTTTCGGGTGGTGGAATTGCTCCCAGTCCCGCTCCTGCGAGAAGGCGCGGACCAGGTCTTTCAGCTCGGCGATCGTCGTCTGCGGATCGATCATCGTGGCACTCTCTCGAGTCGCGTGGGTCGTCCCAGGGGTCGGCGGGCCAATCACCCCTCCTGTTCGATCTTCCCCCGGCGCTGGAGGTGGCGGTCCACCAGCCAACACAGGGTCGCCCAGACCAGCCCCGCCGTCCAGCCCGCTAGGACATCCGTCGGGTAATGCACCCCCATGTAGACGCGGCTGACGCCGACGAGGCCGGTCAGGACCACCGCCACCGCCAGGAAGTAGAACTTGAACCGTCGCTGGCGGAAGGTCCGGGCCAGCAAGGCGCCGAGGGTCAGGTAGACGACGGCCGAGATGATCGAGTGGCCGCTGGGGAAGCTCGACGAGTAGACGCGCATCAGGTGGGGTACCACCTCCGGGCGGGGCCGCCGGAACAGGGCCTTCAGCGCGGTGCTCAACGCGAAGCCGCTGGCGGTGGCCAGGATGACGAACACGCTCGTCGCGAACCGGCGGTCGAGCCAGAGGTATCCGACCGCGGCGGCGATCACCAGGACGATGATCGTGACGCTGCCTAGCGCGGTGATGTCGCGACCGGCCTCCTCCATCCAAGCCGGGCCGATCGGGACGGCCGGGTCGTCGGCCTTGCGCAGCGCGCGGATCATCCTCTCGTCGAAGCGCTGGGTGGTCCCTTCCAGCACCTCGCCCGCCAGCGCGACGAAGCCCCAGGTCCCCGCGACGACGATCAGCGATCCCAGGAGCACGCCCAGCTCGTGCCCGCCCAGCCATTCCAACATGCGGATCAGCACGCGTCGCATCAAGACGGCCTTTCGAGGTAGGGTTGGCGAAGGGCCCCGGCTGTCCCGGAGCAGACTTCGGCAAAACCCACCAAATTCTACCGAGGGTGCCTCCGGCTTCAGTCGGAACCCGCTCGAGCGGTGATTCGCGCCCCCTTTTGGGCCTCGTTGACGCGCAGCGGCTTGGGGGCCGCGGAGCAGACCCCCGATCAGGCCCGCGATCGACCACCGCTCAAGAGTCCTCGGAGGGGAGCGCGATCTCCTCCTCGTCCAGCCCCCATTCGCCGAGCGCCAGGTCCCGGTTGAGGAGGTCGAGCTCGTTGCGGGCTTCATGCATCTCGGACTCCAGACGTCCGGTGCGCGCGATCAGCTCCTGGAGCGCATGCGCGGCCCAGGCCAGCCAGCGCAGGAGCGCGACCCGGAACGCCTCGGGGTCGGGGTAGGAATCCGACTCTGGTCGTGCCGGTCCTTCAGGATCGGCCGCCAGGCCGCTGCCCTCGAGGCTCGACGTCTCGGACCGACGCAGCGCGTCGTCGCGCTGCAGGCGCGCGGCCTGGGCCTCGCGGCCGAGGCGTTCGACGTCATCCTGGAGCGCCTGGCGCTCGCGGTCGGCCTGCGCGAGGGCGGCATCGAGCCGCTCGCGCCACTCCCGTCGCTCGACGTCCCAATCGTGCCGGAGCCCCTCGAGGACTCGTTCCCGCTCCTGCATCTCGGCGTCATGATCGCTCCGGAGGCGGGTCAGCTCGGCGTCGAGCGCCCGGACGCGCCCGGCCAGCTCGTCCCCGAGGCGCGACGCCTCGGCTGCCTCCTGCCGCACCTGCTCCGTCGGCCCGGCGAGCCGTTCACGTTCGACGTCGTCAAGGCGCGACTGGAGGCGGTCACGCTCCCGGGCGAGGGACTCGACGTGCCGGCCCGCCTCCTCGCACTGGACCCGGAGCACCTCGACCTCCCGACGGAGGGGCTCGGGATCGTCGGGGCTCGGGAGGGTGGCGGACAACTCGCGCCAGGCCTGCCGCTCGGCCTCGTGGCGCGCCCGCTCGTCTTCGAGCCGGCGCTCCGCCTCCTCGAGCAGGTCTCGGCGCTGGGCGTCTCGACCCTCCTGGAGCTCGCGCCGATCGGCCTCGGCCCGGTCGCGGATCTCCGCGAGATCCGCCTCGGAGCGCGCGGACGCTTGCTCCAGCTCGACCCGCCGGGCGCGTAACTGCTCGGCCTCGTGTGCCAGCGCGTCCCGCTCGGCGCCGAGCCGGTCGGCCTCGGTCGCGCGCGCCGAGAGCTCAAAGCGCAGCGCCTGGACCTCGGCGCCAAGCCGGTCGCGCTCGTCGGCGAGGTCGTCGCGCTGACGCGCGAGGTGATCGAGTCGCCTCGACGCGTCGGCCGCCTGCGCCTCGAGCTGGGCGCGAAGGGCCTCCTTCTCCTGATCGGCCTCCCGCGATCCGGCGAGGAGTTCGGGCGAGCTGGCATCGAGCCGAACGTCCGTGACCAGGTTGCGGAGACGCTCAACCTCGGCGCGGAGCGCGTCGCGTTCGGTGCGGGTGGCCGCCGACTCGCTCGTCGCGGCCGCGGCGCGCAGGTGCCGCTCGAGGAGGATTTCGAGATGCTCCTGGAGCTCGACGGCACGCACCTCGGCCTGGGCGAATCGGTCCTCGACGGCCTGGAGCTCCTGGAGCGTGGCGGTGTGCCGCGAGACCTGCTCCGTCAACTGGGAACAGACGTGCTGGAGCTCCCTTTGCAACTCCTGGATCCGTCCGGCCGCCTGTCCCTCGCCGTGCGGGTCCGCGGCTGGAACCGGAGGGGCGGCCCGGGGAAGCGGATCGAGGAGATCCTCCTGCCTCGCCCGGAACGTGTGGTGGCAGTGCTTGCAGCCGATGTTCAGGCCGAGATACTCGTTCCGGATTCGGAGTTCGCGGCCGCAATGCGGACAGGGCATCCGGAGATGATACGGGTTCGTCATCAGCCAAGCCCCACAACGAGTAATGACGGGATCGCCTGGGTGGATGGTCCGTCCCAGGCCGGTCCAGTTCCCCCCTCCATATAAAGATTGTACAGCCCAATGGATGGATTGTCCGGAGGGGAATCGGGATGAAACCCCGATCGGGGGGACAAGCCCGAGGCGGCGCAAAATCGTTCCCGGCCAGGAGGGCGTCGGTTGATCGAATCCGAGGTATCCTCGCCTCGGTCGGCAGGGGCCGCCAGCGAGGCCCTCTCGGATCAGGCGAGCCGATCCTCCTCGCAAAGTCTCCAGATTTCCCGACCCCGCCGGATTGCCCTCGACTCCCCCCAGCCTCTCGTATAAAATGGTTAGAATGCTGATGGATGGATGTGCACTCGTTACTGGGACGTGTCACGCCGCGGCGATGGGCCCGTTTCATTCGATAGAACGAGTGGCCGCGGGGCCCGCGATGGGACCCCGCTAGCTTGGCCTAAGTCCTGTGAACTATAGAAGATCGGCGCTTCGATAGGCAGCACTGGGGCCGTTGCCCGACCTGGAGCGTTGACTCTCCGCACGGGATGTCATGATCCCTTCCTTGGATGCTGGACCGACCCGGTGTCGCTGTGGAAATCGCGAAATTCGAGCCACCCGGTTGGTACAGAGGTGTGTGACGTCCAGATGTCCTCAACCCGATCACCCTGCTCATCCGAGATGATTTCGGTACATGACGTCCGGAACCCCATCTCTCGCCCGTAGAGCCTGATGAACGGTTTCCCCCGAACCACCACCCGGACGGCATCTTACGGAGAGAGATGATGGATCCCCTGCGCTCGATCGTCAGTCGTCGGCCCGGGTGGGTTGTGGGCACGTGGCTCCTCGTGGCGGCCACGGTCGGCCTGCTGTCTCCCGACCTGACGCGGCTGGCCGCCGAGGGCCAAGCCAAGCTCCTGACCGGCGACACCGAGAGCCTCCGGGCGGCACTCCAGGTAGGAAAGGACTGGCCCGACCAATATTACGAGTCGCTGGCGATCGTCGCACTGCACCGGCCCGGTGGCCTGACCCGGGCCGACCACGCTTACGCCCGCCGGATGTCCGATCGGATCATGGCGGCCGACCGACCCGCCGAGGTCATCCGCGTCCTGGGCCCGCGCTCCGTGGCCGAGGTCGCCGGTCGCCTGCTCAGCCGCGACGGCACGGTCGAGCTGATGGCCGTGCACCTGGGCAAGCCGTTCGTCAGCCCCGCCACCCAGAAGGCAGTCTCCTGGCTCGAGGCGCGGTCGGACCTCGCCGGCCTCGCGCGCCCCGATGGGTTGGAAGTCCACTGGTCGGGCGACGCGGTGCTGGGGATGGACTACATGGCCGACGTCCAGACCTCGCTCGACCGCGCCGCGCTGGTCACCGTCTTCCTCCTGCTGATCGTCCTGCTGGTCGTCTACCGGTCGCTCTGGCTGGCGCTGGTCCCGCTGACGACCATCGGCGTCAGCCTCGTGATCGCCCGGGGCGTCCTGGCGTGGATGACCCTGGCGGGGTGGGAGATCTCGCCGCTGGTCGAGCTGTTCCTGGTGGCGATCCTCTTCGGCAGCGGCACGGACTTCTGCCTGTTCATCTCATGGCGGTTCGGCGAGCACTTCAACCCGGACAACCCCGCCGGCGCGATGCGGGTGACGCTCCGTCGGTCGATCGTCGCGCTGTTGACCAGCGCCGGGACGGTGATCGTCGGCCTGCTGCTGATGGGGACGACCAAGTTCAAGCTGTTCTCGTCGACCGGCCCGAGCGTCGCGATCGGCCTGGCGTTCTCGCTGGCGGCGACCCTGACGCTGACCCCCGCGCTGCTGGTCCTGCTGGCCCGTCACCGCCCCCGGTCGTTCGCGGGCCTGAAGGCGCCGTCGTCGGGGTACTGGAGCTGGTTCGGCCGCAAGGCCTTGTCCCGGCCGCTCCTGAACTGGGGCGTGACGGTCCTGGCGATGGCGCCGCTGGCCGTGTTGGGGCTCCGGACGACGATCGTGCAGGACATCATCACCGAGCTGCCAGGGGACAATGACGCGGCGCATACGCTCCGCCTGCTGGCGACCAAGTTCGAACCGGGCATGCTCACCCCGTTGACGGTCGTCCTGGACTGGGAGGGCGACTTCCGCCGGTCGGAGGGCTTAGCCCTGATCGACGACGTGAGCAGGTTCCTCTCGCGCCAGCGGCGGCTGACCGAGGTCCGGTCGGCGACGCAGCCGCTGGGGAGCCCCGAGACCCTGGCGCGGGCCCGGATCGCCTCGAGGCTGGGCGAGGTCAACGACGGCTTCATGCGGATGGCTGATGGCGCCGGCCAGCTCCACAAGGGGCTGAACGAGGGGGTCCTGAAGCTCCGCGCGGCCCTCTGGCTGGAGAAGAAGACGGGCCTCCACCTGACCGGCGCCACGCCCGAAGCGACCGGCACGTCGACCGCCGCGAACCCAGAGGCGGCGCGCGTGGGGATCGCCTCGGGCCTGAAGCATGCCTCGCTCGCCCTCTTCGGGACCGGACTCTCCTCGACGTGGAAGCGGCAGGCCCCGCCGGCCAGGTCCGAGGCCCCCGAGCCCGCCAACGCCACCGACCCGCGCGAGGAGATGCTCCGCGAGCTGACCCGGGCCGCCGAGGGGGCTGGGCAGATCGCCGAGGGGGCCAAGCTCGCCCGCCGCGAGGTCTCTTCCATCCTCGGCGACCCCGTCGGCCGCCGGGCGCTCGACCGCCTGATGATCAACGCTGAGACGGTCCAGGCTCACCCCGAGCTGCTCCGGAGCTTCGCCGTCTACATCACCCCCGACGGCCGCCGTGCCCGGATCGAGCTGGCGCAAGCGGATCGCGTCTTCTCCGGCGCCGCGATGGACCAGGTCCTGAGCCTCCGTCGACGCCTCAACGAGTATCTCGGCGACCTGGACGGGACCCCGGTCCGGGCCACGGTGACCGGCCCGAACGCGGAGGCCTGCGACATCCGGTCGCTGACGCGGAACGACCAGTTCCAGAGCTGGTTCGTGGTCCCGATCGGCGTCTTCCTCGTGCTGATGCTGGCCCTCCGCGACCCGCTGGCGTGCGTCAACCTGGTCGTGACGATGCTCCTGACTTACGCCTTCGCGCTGGGGGCGACCCACCTGGTCTTCGTGACGCTCCTCGGGGCGGAGGGGATCGACTGGAAGGTCCCTTACTTCTTGTTCGTCCTGCTGGTCGCTGTGGGGGTCGATTACAACGTCTTCCTCATGGACCGTGTCCGCCAAGAGTCGGAGCGAGGGGGGTTGCGCACGGGGGTCCTCCGGGCGGTCGGCCAGACCGGCGGCCTGATCACCTCGGCGGCGGCGATCACCGCGTGCAGCTTCGCGTCGTTCCTGTCGAGCCCGCTCGGCTCGCTGCGGCAGCTCGGCTTCGCGCTGGTGGTGGGGATCACCGTCGATGCCGTGCTCGTCCGCCCGCTGCTGGTGCCCTGCGGCCACTGGCTCCTCAACCGCCGCCGCGAGGCCGGCAAAGCGGTGGAGCCCGTCCGGCCGGGCCTCCATCCCTCGCTCATCGCGGTGGCCGACTGAGCGCCAATCGGGCCATCGATCTCGGCTCCTGAGCGATCGACTGACGGCAATGACGCGGAGGGGTGCCTCCAGGACCGTCAGCCGCCAGGCTCCGCATGGCCCAGGCGCTCCGAGACT
>JAFANO010000767.1 GCA_019232645.1 Planctomycetaceae bacterium
CCGGGCATTCAATCACCGTACAATCCCCGCTCATGCACTCCCCGCGCCACGCGCCTTTGGATTTGCCGCGAGGAGGTGATCTTTCGCACTCCAGAGGATTTGGGCGCTTGGTTCGGACCTTCAATTTGAGGTTTCAAATTTCAAATGAGCGGGCCGGGCGCACAAAATGCTTGGAACGCGTGGAAGAGCGCCCCTCAACGACGGAGCCGACTGCGGAGTGGGCCGAGAATGTGGGTGTATCCGCGGCGTGCCAAATTGACAGCTGGTTCAAGGCAGAACTCCTTCGGAGTGGCAGGGCTCCGCCGCGTACGAGGCCCGGATGTCGTCGATCAAATGATTGCCAGAGAAAGACTTGGGTGTTGAACATGGGAGACGGCCCACGGTTTGCAACGCGATGGATCGGGTCCTTTTCGGCGAGACGATCGCCCCACGATCGGGTCCGGGCCGTGACCGCGCGGGCGAGTGCCCGGGTCGCGATGACAGGTGCGGCCATGCCGGCGAAGGGGCTGCCATTGCGTTCGACACGTCGTATTCAACGCGTCCTCGCGTGAACAAGAGATAAGGATCCGTTGCGTTTAGTCTGATGTTGAGCCGGGCGACGGGTCATCCTCCTGGCGGACTTTTTGGGGATTGTCGATGGCAACCGGCACGGATAAGCAGCAGTTTTCGTTTCAGGCCGAGATCAAGCAGTTGCTCCACCTGCTGGCGCATTCGCTCTACCAGACTCGCGAGATCGCCATCCGCGAGTTGATCTCGAACGCCTCCGATGCGCTGGACAAGATGCGGTACATCGCGCTGACGGACGAGGCCTACCGCGACACGGGGCCACTGGAGATCGTCGTCGAGGGGGACAAGGACGCCCGGCGGTTGATCATCCGCGACAACGGCATCGGGATGACGCACGACGAGCTGGTGACGAACCTCGGGACGATCGCGCACAGCGGGTCGCTCGAGTTCCTCCGGGCGATGGCGGCGAGGCAGGCGCAGGGGAAGGCCGACGTCTCGCTGATCGGACAGTTCGGGGTCGGCTTCTATTCGGCGTTCATGGTCGCCGACGCGGTGCGGGTCCGGACCCGGAGCTACCAGGAGTCGGCGGGCTGGGAGTGGGAGTCGGATGGCTCGGGGACGTTCACGGTCGGCCCCGCCGAGGGCCTCGGGCGTGGTACCGAGGTCATCCTCCACCTCAAAGAAGACGCCAAGGAGTTCGCCGAGGATTGGCGGATCAAGGGCGTCATCAAGCGCTATTCGAGCTTCGTCCCCCACCCGGTCAAGGTCGACGGCACGGTCGTCAACGACCAGAAGCCGATCTGGGTCGAGCCCAAGAGCCAGGTCACCGACGAGCAGTACCGGCAGTTCTACCAGCACCTGACCCACCGGGCCGACGAGGCGCCGCTCTGGCACCTGCACCTGGCGGCCGACTCGCCGATCCAGTTCCACGCGCTGCTCTACTGCCCCCGCTCCAACCCCGAGCTGCTCGGCTTCGGCCGCCAGAATCACGGCCTCCAGCTCTGCGCCAAGCGGGTCCTGGTCCAGTCGGACTGCCAGGAGCTGGTCCCGGAATACCTCCGGTTCCTCTATGGGCTCGTCGATTCGGAGGACCTGCCGCTGAACGTCTCGCGCGAGACGCTCCAGGACAACACGCTCATCCGCCGGATCCGGAACACCCTGGTCAAGGGGGTGCTCGACCGGCTCCAGAAGCTGGCCGACGAGAGCCCCGACGACTTCCTGACCTTCGCCCGCCAGTTCAACCCGATCCTGAGGGAGGGGATCGCCGTCGATCCCCCCAACCGCGACCGGATCGCCCGGCTGCTCCGCTTCACCTCGTCGCACACCGAGAGCACCGGGGGGCCGCCCACGTCGCTGCCCGACTACGTGTCACGGATGCAGGCCGACCAGAAGCGGATCTACTACGTCGGCGGGCCCGACCTCGGCACGATCCAGAAGAGCCCGAACCTGGAGGTCTTCCGCCGCCGGAACCTGGAGGTGCTCTACCTGACCGACCCGATCGACGAGTTCGTGATGTCGTCGCTGGGCTCGTTCGACGGCAAGACGCTCACCTCGATCGACGCGGCCGAGCTCGACCTGCCGGGCGCCGAGCCCGAGTCGGAGGCCACGCCCGAAGAGACGGCCGGCGGCGGCCTCGCGCGGCTGCTCGAGCTGTTCCGCAGGGCGCTCGGCGATCGGGTCAAGGAGGTCCGTGAGTCGAAGCGGCTGACGGACAGCCCCTGCTGCCTGGTCAACGTCGATGCCTACCTGAGCACCCAGATGCAGCGGCTGCTCCGGATGGCCAACAAGGATCTCCCGGCCAGCGAGCGCATCCTCGAGGTCAACCCCGCGGCGCCGATCATCCGGCGGCTCTCCAGCCTGACGGCCAACCCGGACCACGAGGGGTTCATCAAGCAGTGCGCCCTCCAACTTTGGGTCAATGCTCAGATGCTCGAAGGCGTTCTTGTCGAGCCACAAGAGACGGTCAATCGGATCCAGTCGATCCTCGAGGAGGCCGCCGAGAAGCGGTCGCCAATCGTCTTCTGATCCGGGCTTTGCAAAGGCAGGGGAGGACTTCCAAGGTCGGCGCCACCGGAGTGGGCGAGGTCCATCCGGTGGCTTCGCTGCTTTCGCGAGAATTTCCGGCGCTCAAGCGCACGAAACCCCTCGACCGGTGGGATTACGGGTCGCGTGCGGGAGGTTCAAGCCAGCCAGAGGCTTGCCAGCGAGGCGTACATGCGGCGCAACCCGCGTGGTCGCTCCTCTTCCTCCGGCGTGCAAAGCCGGAACAGGTCTTCCAGCGGCCGACGATAGCCCCAATCGTCGCTGAGTCGGTTCAACCGATCGAATTCGGCCTTGCTCATGAAGCCCCGGAACACCAACCTGCGCTTCGCAGCGTCGAACCAGATCCGGTCCTTCAGGGTGGGTGGGAATTCGAGACCGACGGGCAGCCGGTCCATCGTGACGAAATGGTCCAAGAAATCCTCCCTCAACCTCTGTCAGAGGAGACCTCTCAAGTCGATTGATCGGGCCGAGGAGTCATCAGACTCATTTACCTTAAATGTGCCCTCAAATTTGATCGATTTCAACTCCTTCCCGATCTATTTCTTCGCGTCGGGCGGGCGTCTCCAAAGCAGGTGGTTTTGAGCTGGACCGCCTCAGACCGCCCGGACTCGGGACGGCAGCCCTGGGGGCGCTGGTCTCCGCTTCGGGCGCGCGGCGAGCCCCGACTCCGCCCCGTCGGTTTCGCCATGGGACCGATCCACGCTCAAGCGAATTTGGGGTTGTGGCATCCGCCCTCGACCATGTAATCTCGTGCCTCTGTATCGGAGTGTCGAAGTCGTGGGCGACCTGTGGACCAAGAAGATGTCATGGAGGAGCTGGCTCGCCACGGCTACGACGTCGGTGCTGGCACGTTCGAACCGATGCTCCGCCAACTGGAGGAGGTCGGTTACCTGATCTCGCACGCCGAAGTGGTCGCCGGCAAGCATGCGGAAAGATTACCGGGCCACCGGCGAGGGGGAGGCGATGCTGGAAGCTGCAAAGCCGAAGCTTCGGGAGCTGGTCTCCGAGGTGCTCCACGACCGGCCGCCCGGGCCGTCGATCCGGTCCGACCACCCCGCGCAGGATCGGCGGGAACCCGGGCCCTGAACGCGATTCGAATGACGAGGAGAACGATGATGAGGGGTCGCGTCGCGTTGGTCGTGCTCTCCCTGGCCCTGGAGGCGGTCTCGAGTGGCTGCGAGCGATCCATGCCCGCCGCGCCGCCCGGGGCAACGCCGGAGGACCTGGAGGCCCGCGTGAAGGCGCTCGAGGGGCTCATCCCCGACCAGGCGCACATCATGGAGGACGTGGGCGATCACTTCGCGAACCTCTGGTTCGCGGGCCGGGCCGAGAACTGGTCGCTGGCCGATTTCTACCTCGCCGAGACCAAGTCGCACCTCCGCTGGGCCGTGCGCCGCATCCCGATCCGCAAGGATAACCAAGGGCGGGAAGTCAATCTCGTCAATATCCTCGATGCGTTCGAGAACAGCCAGCTCGTCCAGCTCAAGCAAGCCGTCGATAGCAAGGAACGTGCCGCATTCGAGGCCGTCTACAAGGAGAGCCTGATGGCTTGCTACTCGTGCCACAAGGCGGCCGACAAGCCCTACCTCCGCCCCCGAGTCCCCGGCGAGCCCGCGTCGCCGATCATCAATTTCGACCCCAAGGCCGATTGGCCCCTCTGACTGGACTTTCGGACAGATACAGGAGTCGAAGACGGTCCAAAGAGAGCGGACCATCCCGCGCGGAGTCGGTATCTTGGAGGTGTTCAGTGGCCCCAGGACCGCACACCGCGCGGAAGTCCACTCCATGGACCGACTGATTCTCTCTCGCCGCGCCGGGAGAGCCCTTCCGCGATTGCTTCTACTCTCACGTCTTCCAGACCTTCCAGGTGCTGCTGGCCGACGGGATCGTCTGCCTCGGGACCCCGCAGATCAGCGCGGTCTGGCAGGCCACCGGCTGGGCCGCCACGCGGCATCAAAAGCCCGGCCCCCGGGCGGGGAAGCCGGGCTCAGTTCCTGATCAAGACTTGAGGTGTGCGTGCGGGGACTCAGGCAGGGCCACGACCGTGCGGCGCTTGGAGCTGGATCGTCTGCGCGAGACGGACGATCTCCTGCGGGGTCGGGGGGAAGAGCTGGGCGCCGAACTTGGTGTCGATGGCGAGGGCGAACAGGTCGGCGATGGTCCCTTGCGCCACGGTGCCGGGGTGGATGCCGTCGGCCAAGAAGAAGTCGTGGTAATCGTTGCCAGGGGTGAGCAGGTTGATCGTCTGGCCGCCGAAGGAGATCGTGCCTGTCGGGCTGCTCGCAGCCTGCGCCGTGGCGCTAGCCAGGTCGGCCACAGCGACCCGGTCGTTCGCGCTCGCGAGGGCCGAGATCGAGGTGTTGAACGCTTGGATCGCCTGGCTGGTGGCGGCGAGCAGGAGCTTGGCCTGCGGGGTATTCGCCCCGAGCCGGGCGAGCGGCGAAAGGGTCACATCGGGCAACGTGAAGACGACCAGTCGCACGTTCGGGTTGGCCGCGAGCAGCGTGCTAACCGCCGTCGCGACGTTTGCCCCGGCCTGCACCTCGGTCTTCAGCAGGGTGGGCAGCGCGGCGGTGGGGGGGATCAGGCCGGCCTGCACGCCCCCAAGCACTTGCAGGAAGTCGTTCGTGCCGATGAGGATCGAGGCGTACCGGATCTGGCCGTCGGCCACCTGCCGGGCCAATCCGGGGAGCTGATCCTGGACCATCTCGGTCGAGGTGGCGCCGCTCCTCGCCCAGTTGTAGGCGAAACCCTGGTCGCGGGGCTCGCCCCGGCTCTTGAGGCTGAACGGGCCGAAGGACACCTCGCGCGTCGCGTGCAGGACCTCGACCCAGTTCCGCGCCAAGCTCCGGTCGGGCGGATAGAACCGGTATTCGTCGGTCGTGTCGTCGCCCAGCGCGCCGACCGGCCCGAGCTGCGGCGGCGTGTTCGAGGTGTTCGGCAAGGCGCCGGCCGTCGCGACACGAGGGGACACGACCTCCGCGACCACGCCGACGTGGGTCATGACCACCCGTTCTTCGAGGAGCTCACACAGCATCGGTCGAGTCGAACGTTGCTTCCTCATGCGCGGTTCCCCTTCGGCCGGCGACAACTTGAACGGGTCGAGCCGGTGGAGAGTGGAGAGGGGCCGGATGCCCAAGCTGGTCGGAGGTCACGGAAGGCCAGTACGGGCCGGTGCGATGCCCCTTCAGGGTCGCTATGAGCCTTTATCGACCGGTAACAATGAAGAGTTTGGCCAAAGAACGGGAGAATTCCTCGACCGGTTCCGTTTGTTCAACTGGCATGAATCGATAATGTTTATGTGAACATTTTAACCGAAAATTTCACCCCGGTCCCTGGCCTCTGGGATGAGGACTCGCTCGCGCCCCGGGTCGCCAAGAGTTCTGGGGACAACGCCAAGCTGAGGCCACAGGGCGACGGGATTTCCGGCGAACCGGTTGACGAGGAACCTACGAACCCTGTCGTGTACCCGATCGCGTGGGACGATCCCGAGATGAGTCAGAGACTCGGAGTTGAGGGGAATGCAACCCGATCATCAAGAAACCCAGGCCGCGCATTGTGGTCCTCACCGAAGGTCGACGAGGGCTTGAGATGGCCCGGGATCTCAGGGTCGGGCCAGGGGGAACGAGCGGACGCTGGTCGGCCGGGCGGTCACCGGGTGCTGCTGCCCCTGGGTCAGCTCCTTGACCCGGTCCGAGACGTAGTTGTCCAGCTCGTTGAGGTAGATGACCTGGTCCTTGTTGTAATCGGCGGCGCCCGACAGCCCCTCGACCAGCGCCAGGGTGAAGGTGCTCTGCCGCCGGGCGTTGCTCTCCAGCGAGAACTCGCGGCCGGTCGACGACGCCATGACGATGACGCCGTAGTCGTCGGTCACCAGGTCGCGGACCAGGTCGTCGGTCAGGCCCCGCGGCGACTTGCGGCGGTCGCCGCCGGCCGCCCCGGCGTGGCAGGCGTCGAGCAGCGCCAGCACCCGCCCCGGCATCCCCGCCAGCGCCTTCTTGAGCTGGTCGTCGGCCACGGCGGTGGCCAGCAGGTCGTCGGGGTCGGCGTCGACCGGCAGCAGGTACAGGCTCCCCTCCGCGTCGCGCATCCCGTGGCCCGAGAAGAACACCACCCCGACGTCGCGCTGGGTCATCTGCCGGCGGAGCCAGGTCAGCCCGGCGAGGACGTCCTTGCGCGTCGCCCCCGCGTCGGTCAGCCGCTTGACCTCGACCCGCCGGAACAGCGGCCCGCTCCGGGCGCGGAACGTCCGCTCGACCGCCTCGGCGTCCTGCGCGGCGTAGTGCAGCCGCAGGTCGCCGGGGTAGGCCGAGACGCCGATCGCCAGGACGTAGAGGCTGGGCAGCTCGACGGCCTCCTCGGGGGCGTACGTGACCTCGACCGGCTCGGACAGCCCCTGGCTCTTGGCGCCCTCGGCCTGGACGGCGAGCGTGTGCGTGCCCGGCTCCAGGTCGACGGTCCAGGACAGGGCGACCGCGCCCAGCTTGGGCGGCTCGACGGCCCGGACGCCTCCCTGCCCCTGGTAGGGTCGGCCGTCGAGCAGCAGCCGCAGCGCCGTCACCGGGTTCTGGCCGACGCTGCGGGCGACCGCCTTGACCTCGAGGCGCGGCCCTTGCAGGTGCGTGCCGGAACGGCGCGGGGCGGTGATCTCGACCTTGGGCGGGAGCACCGCGGCGACCTCGACGCGCTCGGTGGCCTGGCCCCTGGCCCGGTCGGCGACCTCGAGGGCGCGTGCCAGGCTGCCGGCCGTCAGGAGGAGCTTGATGACGTCGGGGCGGTAGAGCGACTTGCGGAACTTGGCGGCGGGGAAGAAGGTGGCCATCCGGTCGGGGCCGTCGTTGACGTGCCAGCCCATGAGCTTCTCGCCGCCGGGGCTGGCGGCGTAGTAACCCTCGGGGGTCCAGGCGATCCAGTCATCGCCGGCGACGAAGAGCGACAGCAGCGGCTCGGCGCGGTCGGGGTCCCAGATCCGCAGGGTCATGTCGTTGGAGGCCGAGAGCAGGTGGCGGCCGTCGGGCGAGGGGGCGACGGCCCAGACCGTGCCGGTGTGTCCCTGGAATTTGCGGACTTGCATGCCGGAGCGGGTGTCGAACAGGTGGAGCCCGAAGATGGTCCCCACGGCGGCGCGGTCGCCCGGCAGGAGCGTGAAGCAGCGGATCCTCTCGTAGGGATCGGTCATCTTCAGGGTGGCGCCCTCGGAGTTCCCCCGCTTGACGGCCACGGTGGTCGTTCCCGAGCGTTCCAGGGCGAGCGGGCCGCGGGTCACCTGGGCGCGGTGGAAGGTGGTGTCCGGGGCGTCGGCGAATTCGAGGTCCATGAGATTAAAGGAACGATCGATCGAAGTATTTGCAAGAACGAGATCTCCTCCTTTCCACTCGTTTCCCCAAGCGATGGTCTTGCCGTCCGGGCTCCAGGCGGCGCTCCAGGTCGTCCGGCCCTTGCCGGCCAGGCGATGCACCGGCGTGGCGTCGGGCGTCTTCCAGAGATAGGTCTCGCCCGAG
>JAFANO010000007.1 GCA_019232645.1 Planctomycetaceae bacterium
CATCGTGGGTCCTCGTCCTTGAGATGAGGGAATGGGTCCTTTCGCGGGAACCTCCGGGGGCGAGCTCGCCGTGTCTCGATCGAATCGGCACCACCCCAGCCAACTGTGACGGATCAGTGCATCCCAGAGCCGCAGGTGTTCCGTGAGGATCCAGGTCGAGTAGTAAAGATAGGCCATGATGTGGATACCCTTGGGAGAGCGTTCAGTGCTTCTCGGTGTTGCTGGCTCGATTGAATCCAGCCACCTTTGTTCGCCTCAAACTCGTGCTCACTTCGCCTCCCCAACTGTCGGCGATGGCGCCGCAACCTTGGGCGTATCGGTTCGATCTCGATCGCAGTGTGGGGGATTTCTCGATAGCGTAGACATGAGAGGCAAATCGAGCAATACGGATCTCGCCAATACAGATTATTGGTCCCATCGAGGAGATTTCTCTGCCGATTGTTCGGAGCCGTCGTCATGGCAACCCCCCTCTTCGTCTGCTACGCGAACTGTTGTCGGTCGGTGCTCGCCTCCTTCCTGTACCGCCAGCTGGACGCCGATTCCCCCGCCCTGTCCGCCGGCTTGACGGTGGGGGATTGCATCAGCGACCGGGCACTGGGGATGCTGAGACTCTGGGGCATTGAGGCGAGCGAGCACTGCCCACGCCAGTTGGATCGCGCGCTCTGCGACCGGGCCGACGCCATCTTCGTGATGGCCCCCGCCCACCTTCGGCGGCTGTTGGCGGATTACGGGGCCGACCTGGCCGGCAAGACCTACCTCTTCGGCGATCCCTTCCGCCGGCCTCAGTCATTCCTCCGGGGCGATTACAAGGTCCGTGACCCGTCCTTCGATGAGCGTCCGGTCGAGGAGTTGGTCTCGGAGTTCCTCTGGATGCGGGAGCGGGTGCGGCAGATCCGGCTGGCGCTGCGGGGCGAGGGCGAGGCCCTCATCCCCGCGTCCGAGTATCTCCCACTGATCCAGGCGGTCGATCCCGATGATGTGTAGATCGGGGCGTCCCTGAATCGTGCCCGCGGGGCTCGCCCCGGCCGAGCTGCTGACCGATGATCGGGTGCCTGCCCTCGAGGATCGGCGTCAGCAGCCAATGTTACGCCACCTGGGGACAGGTGCCCAACAGGATGTCCAGGAGGATCGCGCCTTGGTCGGCGGTGATCCGTCCCAAAGCGATCAGGTCCTTCACATCCTCGACGCAGTGATCGACCGCCTGCTGCTTGCCGGGATAGGCGGCGTGGCGGGCGATCCGCTCGGCGGATGCGACGAGCCGCTCGAAATACGAAGGTGGGGTGCGGTCCATCACGGGTCCCCGTCCGTGGAGAGGGGGATTGGATCCGCTCGCGGAATCCTCCGAGGACCGTCGTGCCGCGCCGAGATCCCATTCGGACCACCATAGACAACCGAGAAGGCGTACATCATTCCAGAGGCGCAGGTGCTCCGCGAGCATCCAGATCGAGTAGTAAAGATAGGACATGAGGCTGAGACCCTCGGGAGGTGGACCCATGCTTCCCTCTCTTGTCTATCCTGAAGTATCCAATTTCTATCGGTTTCGAACCTGCGCGTGCATCACCTCCACGGTGGTCCGTGGTGGGATTGCACCCTGGGGCGCGCGGGTTCGATCTCGATCGCGGTACAACGGGTTGATGAATTAGGTTAGACATGGGGAGGCGGCTCGAGCAATACGTTTCCGCCAATACAGAATATTTTCCACGGAGGAATCCTCTCATTGCCGGGCCCCAGCGATGGGTTTGAGGCCCGTCGATCGCCTTCGCTCTCCAGGCATCGCCAGAGAGCCTCGATCAATCCGGCAGGATCGCCACGGCCCGTGTCGGCCCGGCGCTGCCGCCTCGGACCTTCAGAGGGAAGCAGGCCACCTTGAATCCGAAGGGAGGCAGCGCCCCCAGGTTCACCAGCCGCTCGATCTGCGAATACGGCAGGTCGCACTGGTGGGCCGCCCAGAACACTCCCGGCTGCTGGCGGGCCAGCGCCTCCCCGGCCTGGCGGTCCAGCGGCCCGTCCCAGCCCCAGGCGTCGATCCCCATGACCCGCACGCCCCGCTCGTACAGCCACCGTGTCGCCCCGGGCGTGACCGCGCAGCCCCGCAGCTTGTAGTCCGGCTGGCCGTAGTAGGCGTCCCGGCCGGTCCGAACCAGCACGATGTCCAGCGGCTTGAGCGCGTAGCCGATGACCGCCAGGGCGGCCTCCACGTCGCCGACCTCGACCCGCTCGCCGTCGGCCTTGTGGGTCATGGCCAGGACCACGCCGTCGGAGAAGAACCACTCCAGGGGTAACTCGTCGATCGCGGCGGCCCGCTGGCCCTGGATCGTGCTGTTGTAGTGCCACGGGGCATCGACGTGGGTGACGCCGTGGGTGCCCAGCTTCGTGAACTCCTCGACCGCCCAGCCCTCGCCGCCGCGGAGCAGGTGCGGCGGGACGTGCAGCATAGCCTGGACCTGGGCGGCACCCTCGGCGTGGGAGGTGTATCGGATCTCGACGTGCTCGAAGGGGGCGGCGCCGGACGGACTGGGGGCGATCGGGGCCGACAGGTCGATGATCCGCATGCCGCTGGCTCCGTCTTCTGATGTTTGAGGCGCAGGTCGCACCCGTGTCCCACTGAATCATCGTTGATCGCCGGAGCGTGGTTCCGGAAAATGGTTGGCGTTCAAAACGGACACGGACAAGACCGGCCTGGAAGGGACGACGATCACCTAGCTCAAGGATCCGCTCGACGGCCGCGAGCGACAGCCGATGCCCGCCGGCGTCCAGTTCTCCACGGCCGGTGACTCGTGTGCGCAATGCCCGGGAGCCCCGGCCCGATCGCGACGCCCTGTCGAAGGGGCGCGCGGGGGTCATTCCGAATGACGATGGGACAAGCGTCGGAATCCGTCCGCGTCGGGTGGCTTGCGCGCATGCGTCGACCGGGCACTGCGACGCGGGGCTCCTGGGTCGGCAGGAGTCGTTCCCGTCGCGGAGTCGGGCCCCGACGAGGACGGTTGCCCCGCCGGGCAGGGCGACGATCTCGGCGCGCAGGCCGTGCTTCAGGGCGTCGAGCCGGGACTCGGGCCCGGGGTGCCTGGCGTTGCTGCGAGGGATCGCGCAGCGAGCTTCAGGAGTCAGTGTCATCGCGGAGGCCTCGACCGAGGTTTCGCATGCTGGTCGCTCTATTTCATAATCATCGGCACTTTCCGCGCCATTGTTCTGCCAATCCGGTCGGCGGTGCTGGATCAGTCGGGGATCGTGCCCGGGGCTCGGCGCCGCGCGTCACTTGGCAGAGGCGTTGGTGGCGGCGACCGCGGCGGGCGTGAGCTTCCGGATCGCGAGATTGCGAAGCGCGTCGCCGGTCTCCCAGGTGGCGAAGCCCAGCGGCTGGTTGCCGCGGGTCTCGATCCGGGTGCCGACGGGGAACGTCGCCGCGGCGAATGAAGTCGCCGCCGTCGCGCCACAAGGTCTCGTCGTTCAGCTCGTCATCGACCGCGGGCAGGTCCGTCCGCGTGCGGGTGATGCCTGTCCTCGGCCGGTCGGCGGCCAGGACGAGGATCCCGCCCTCGACCTGGACCGCCCTCGTCCTGAAGAAGTCGGTCCCCTTCCAGCCGTCGCGGCCCCTGCCATCGTATGAGGACGAGGGCCTCGGGCGTACCGGCCGCCTCCTCCTCGCCGGCCCGCCGGCCCTTGTGGTACAAAGGGAGGTGCGGTCTGGAGCAGTTATCCCTCGTCATTCTTCGCAGTTGCGCCAACAGGAGCCAAATGAACACTACGGGACAGTGTCAAGTTGCCGCCGGATCAATTTGGGACGGTCCCGCCGAGGGGTGAGGGCCGACGCCGGCTCACCGCGGGCCCGCGGCCAGGGCGCGTTGGTAGACGTCGAGGTAGCGGTCGATGTTGCGGTCCATGCCGAAGAGCTCGTGGGCGACGGGGCGGGCCGCGGCGCCGAGGCGGGCGGCCAGGGCGGGGTCGCGCAGGACGTCGAGGATGCCCTCGGCCAGGGGCTCGGGCGCGACGGCCGTCAGGCGACCGGCGCCCGTCGCGCCCAGGATCGTGGTGTAGTCGCCGAAGTCGGTCGCCACGATCGGGCGGCCCGAGGCCAGGTAGACGGCGATCTTGCTCTGGACCGAGTAGTTCTCGCGGCAGGCCAGGCGGGGGTGGACCAGGACATCGGCGCGGCGGGTCAGCGCCACGACCTGCTCGGGGGTCCGGCCCGTCAGCACGATCAGGCGGTCGCCGACCCGGCCGAGCCGCGCCCGGTAGCGCTCGCCGGCCTCGGCGGGGCCGCCCACCAGGACGCAGCGCGCCTCGGGCTCGGCTTCGAACACGCGGGGCAGCGCCTCGATCAGGATCGGCACGCCCTGGTTCGGGTGGACGATGTTGCCGACGTACATGACGACCTTGTGCCCGGGCCCGACCCCCGGGATCGCCGCGGGCGCGGAGGGACGGTCATACTCGCCCAGGTCGATCCCCGGGTAGATCACGCTCACCCGGTCGGCCGGGACCTCCTTCTCCTCGACGACGACCCGCTTGACCGGCTCGCCCAGGACGATCACCGCCGCCGCGTGCCGGCAGACCCGGCGCTCGACCCAGACCTGGAGCTGGAAGGCCGGCCCTCGGCCCAACCGGTCGCGCTCCACCTCGTCGCCCAGGAGCGAGTGGATCTCGTAGACCATCGGCCAGTTGTACCGACGGCAGGCGAAATAGCCGCGGGTCGCGCCGCCGTAGTGCTGGGCGTGCACCAGGTCGAAGGGATATTCGCGGGCGATCCGCGCCAGGCCGGTCATCCAGGCGGCGGGCGGCAGCGTGAACGACGGGGTCTCCTCGAAGACACCCCGCTCGGGGGACCCGACGGGCGGCCGTGCCCGGAGGTGCGCCAGCACCACCTCCACCCCGCGCGCCTTCAGCGCCCGGAGGATCTTGATCGGCAGCATCGCCGTGCCGTCGTAATCGCCGGGGATCGGAAAGGATGTGATCATCAAAATGCGCATCGTGGCGGCTCCATGCCAAGTTCGGGTCAATCAGGATAGTAACCCCGGCTTCCCTCGAGAACCCCAAACCGGAGGAGTCGCCGAACAATTTCCTACCCCTCCCAAAGTGATAAGGATCAAGAGCCCTGCCGATTTCCCCGTTCGCGTTGACCTCGACCGGTGGTGGTGATAGCATGCAAGTTCCTCCCTCGCGACTCTCCATTTCCATTCTGGGGTGTGCGGACGGATGACCGAAGGTTATGGAACGGAATCGGCGGACGGACATCGCGACGGCCCTGGCGCACTCCCGTTCGGAGTGGCCCGATGGTCGCAGGCGGCGACGCTGGGGCGCGGCTGGGTGGGGATCGCGGCCAATCCGGCGTCGGGCTGGGGGGGCTCCCGGAGCAGGGTCGGGCGGCTGATCCAGGAGCTGAAGCGACACGGCCTGAAGGCATGCGTCGCCTGGACGCTCGCCGAGCGGTCGGCCCTGGTGGCCGAGTCGGCGCGCGACCCCGGTTGTCGATGCCTGGTGGCGGCGGGGGGCGACGGCACCGTCGGGGCGCTGGTCAACGAACGTCCGGGCGTCCCCATCACCGTCCTGCCGTCGGGGACCGAGAACCTGTTCGCGCGCCACTTCGGCCTGGGCCGGGAGCCCGCGCGGCTGGCCGCGACCATCGCCGCCGGCCGGGTCGTCCGGATCGACCTGGGCCTGACCGGCGCCCGGCGGTTCGCGTTGATGGCGGGCATCGGGTTCGACGCCGACGTCGTGACCCGGCACCACCTGGCCCGGGTCGGCCGCCGGGGGGTCATGCGACCGACCCATCGCGCCGCCTATGTCGAGCCCGTGCTCCGATCGAGCCTGAGATACAGGTTCCCGACCCTGACGACCTCGATCCTCGACCCCGGCCGGGAAGAGACCCTGACCGGCACGACGGCCTTCTTCTTCAACCTGCCGAGCTACGCGCTGGGGCTGCCGTTCGTCCCGCTGGCCCGGGGCGACGACGGCTGGCTCGACCTGCTCGTCTTCCGGGACTCCGGGCCGTTCCGGGCACTGCGCTACCTCTGGCTGGTCGTCCGCGGGATCCACCTCGACGACCCCGGCGTGCACCATCGCAAGGTCCGCCGCGTCGCCATCTCCTCGACCGAGGATGTCCCCATCCAGCTCGACGGCGACCCCGGAGGATTCGTCGTCGCGGGCGGAGGGGCCGACGGCGGCGAGCGAGTCGTCGAGGTCCTGCCCCGTGCCGTCGACGTCCTGATCCCGCGCGCCAATTCATCGTACAACTCATCGACTCGTGACGGCAAACGGGTGGGGTCGTGACGCGGGGCTCGCTCACTGCGGGGGTGGCCTTGGAGGCTTGCCCCCGGGGCCACCCCGCCCGCTCGCACCGGGCCGGGTGAAGCTCCCGAACGACTGTCGCGTGGACATCTCCCCCTTCGGGAGCTATAAAGGGCCATGAGGATGCCGTCCGGCCCCGGTCGACGTCGTCGGCGAGGGGTCCGGTCTCGAGCGAGGGAGGGACCCATGGCTCCGTTGAACCCCGTAACCGTTGGCCCCGCGTCGATCGGTCGAGGGCGCCCCCTGGCACTGATCTG
>JAFANO010000020.1 GCA_019232645.1 Planctomycetaceae bacterium
CGTCTTTGCCGCCGCCATCTTGGTCCTGGCGTGGCTGCCGTACTACGGCCTCTGGTGTGCCGTCCTGCTGGCTGCGGGTGCGGCCTGGCTGATCGTGGTGAGTAGGCTCAACTCATCCGCCATTGTGGTCATTCCGGCCTGGGTACGAGCGAGGGCACTCGCCGTTTACCTGCTCGCCTTCTTCGGCGGCATTGCGTCTGGGAGCGTA
This sequence comes from Planctomycetaceae bacterium, assembly GCA_019232645.1. Classification (GTDB taxonomy): domain Bacteria; phylum Planctomycetota; class Planctomycetia; order Isosphaerales; family Isosphaeraceae; genus JAFANO01. The sequence goes on from JAFANO010000020.1 coordinate 209, forward strand.
TTGTGGGGCGAAGTGGCGAACCACCTGGGAACGTCGCTGGCCCTGACGATCTCGGCGGCGTGGGTGCTGACCGGCCTTTTGGCGGTGGTGCGCTTCCGCCTGCCCACGGTCGAAGCGCCCGACCTGGAACCGTCCCGGCATTGGCCGGAGATGGTGCTCCTGGCGGATGCCGACCTGGAGCGTGGCCCGGTGCTGGTGACGGTCGAGTACCGGATCGACACACGGCACAGCGAGGAGTTCGTGGAGGCGTTGCAACCCTTACGCCAGGCCCGCCTGCGGAGCGGGGCCTTGCGCTGGGACTTGTTCCAGGACGCCGCCGAGCCGGGGCGCTTTGTGGAGGTCTTCCTGGTCGAGTCGGTCGTCGAGCACCTGCGCCAGCATGAGCGAGTGACCGAGGCAGATCGGCAGACCCAGGAGCGGGTACAGGCGCTTCATCGGGGAGATGCCCCGCCCGTGGTCACGCATCTCGTTGCTGGCGTCCACAACAATGAAAAACACAACGAAGGAGAATAATGCCATGCTCCAAAAACGACCGGCTAACGAGCGGGGCGGCGGGGATCACGGTTGGCTGAACACCCGCCACACTTTCTCGTTCAACGACTACTACGACCCGGATTACATGGGCTTCCGGGTGCTGCGGGTCATCAACGAGGACCGGGTGCAGCCCGGCCAGGGCTTCGGGACGCACGGGCACCGGGACATGGAGATCATCTCCTACGTCCTCGAAGGGGCACTGGCCCACAAGGACAGCCTGGGGACCGGCTCGGTGTTGCGGCCCGGCGAGTTCCAGCACATGACGGCGGGCACGGGCATTCGGCACAGCGAGTTCAACCCCTCCGAGACGGAGTTGGTCCACTTCTACCAAATCTGGATCGTCCCGGAACGGCAGGGCCTACGCCCCAGCTACCAGCAGCGGGCTTTCCCTGAAGACGAGAGGCGGGGTCGGTTGCGGGTGGTCGCCTCGCCGGACGGGCGGGATGGGTCGCTGACGATTCGCCAGGACGCCCAGGTCTTCCTCGCCTCGCTCGGTGAGAACCAGGAGGTGACGCACGAACTCGAACGGGGCCGCTACGCTTGGCTCCAGGTCTTGCGGGGTGCGTTGCAGCTTAACGGGCTGGACCTTGCGGCTGGGGATGGGGTCGCCGTCAGCGAAGAACCGGCGCTCGTAATCCGTGCCACGAAGTCGTCCGAGGTCATGCTGTTCGATATGCCCTGACGGTCGCCGACACGCAGCGTTTCCCGAGAAGACGGTGCAACAAACAGCTGTCGACGGCAAAAGAACTTGCCGACGACGGATTGTGGTTCGAGTTGAGACCAGAAACTCCCCGAGACGGTCTCAACTCGATTCATGTTTTGTAGAACGGGGAGCCTTGCAGGTCAATAGGTTACGTCGCTCGCCCGTGATCGTGCTCTTTCCCTGGAACGCCATCTCGGACGCCAAACCCGCACCGAAACCTGTCCCGAAGAAACGCCGCGATCCGCTCAAGCTCGCTCTATATTACCAGTCGCTGATGGACTCCGGCAAATTCGAGAACCGGGCTGCACTCGCCCGCTACCTGGGTGTCAGCCGGGCCAGGGTGACACAGGTGCTGAACAGGCTCCAGCATCCCTCTTAGCCAAGCGAACGACGGTCCACCGAGCGCCAACAGTGCGACTTGGAGGCCGCTTCAAGTAGAATGTCCCTGGCGCACGCCGTCATCCCTAGCAAAATGGACCGCCCGGAGCACATCCTCATGAATAGCAGCAACATCGAGGCGGCGCAGCCTGCGGACGAATCGACTGGAAACAGATCGAGATATGCGGAGACATCCCCGCAGGAGGTCGCGCGACAACTCAGCTGCCTCGTGGACCTGGCCCCGGACGCGGTCTTCCTGCACGGGCTGGATGGGAGGTTCGTGTACGTCAACGACGCCGCCTGCGCCGTCCTCGGCTACAGCCGGGACGAGCTACTGTCCATGTGCCCGTGGGATTTCGTGGTCAACGACAGCCGGGACGACATCCTGGCCCTGTGGCGGGGGATGGTCCCCGGCGTGCCGGTCATGGTCGAGGGCCTTTTCCGCCGCAAGGACGGGACCACGCTCCCCGCCGAGGTCCGGCTGGCCCGTTTCGAGGACGGCGGGCGGGATTGGATCGCCGCCTTCTGCCGGGACATCTCCGCACGGCGGAAGGCCGAGGACGCCCTGCGGTGCGAGGAGCGCAGCCGCATGGCCCGTGACATCCA
>JAFANO010000024.1 GCA_019232645.1 Planctomycetaceae bacterium
TTCATCACGCTGGTGATCCGGGGGCAGGACATCGGGCAGCGCGTGAAGATGAACGCGGCGACCCAGACCCGGTCGGCCAGGTCGGCGTCGGTCACCACGCGGCCCGAGCGCTCGACCAGCCGGAATGCGCCGAGGTCGAATGGGTGCCCGCCGAGGTCCTGGCCGGCGCGCATCTCGGGCCGCCCGAGCAGGCTCAGCCTCAGGCAAAGCCCCGCCGACACGATCACGGTCCCCAGGACGATCGAGACTCCAAGGCGATAAGAAGCATCCATAATCGGCGGACCATCGACTCGACGGCAGGGCGGAAGCCATCCAATGAGACAGTTACGTCGGGAGCGCCGGAGACGCCGCGCCCGGCTCCAGCGGTGCCGAGAAGACCGTCTCCTCTTCCGGGTTCTCCTCGGTGATCGGCTGCATGGCCAGGTCGGGGACCAGGGCCAGCGTCAGGATCATCGCCAGGATCCCAGCCGGGATCAGCATGAAGTAGACCCAGCGCCCCTCGAACTTCAGGTGCATGAAGTACCAGCCCACCATCGACGCCTTGATCACGGCCCAGAAGAGCAGCCCGAGGATCAGCGTGAAGAGCATATCCTTGAAGATATGAGCGTAGAAATACTCGATCGCCGTGAAGAACGCCAGCCCGGCCCAGACCTTGAGATAGGGGGCGTGCGACTCGATGTGCAGCTCCTGGTCGAGCGTCCGGTCGGTCCGGACGTAGAGCGTCTGCGACTCGTCCGCCTGTTCCGGGGCGGGGATCGGGTGCGTCGGGTGCGGCGGGTGCGACTCGGCCATCGATGGGCTCCTTCTGCGATGCGAGGCGGACGGCGGTCCGGTCAGATCACATCAGATAGACGACGGTGAACAGGATGATCCAGACGAGGTCGACGAAGTGCCAGTAGAGGCCCGCCAGCTCGACCGTGCTGAAATTGTGCCGCGTGAAGATACCCCGGAGCGACTGGATGAAGATGCACGTCAGCAGGATCACGCCGCCGGTAACGTGCGCCCCGTGGAATCCCGTCATCGTGAAGAAGCAGGAGGCGAACAGGCTGACGTCGGGCCGGAAGTGGCCGGTGGCGCTGATGCCGGGCGGGTAGTGGTGGCCGAACATCAACTGGTAGTACTCGTAGACCTGGATGCTCAGGAAGGTCGAACCGATCAGGACGGTCGCCAGCAGGAAGATTGAGCCCTTGCGGCGGTCGTCGCGCTGGAAGGCGCTGAGCGCCAGGACCATCGTGACCGACGAGCAGATCAGGATGAAGGTGTTGAAAGCCGTCAGGTCGATGCTCAGGGGGTTGGTCTGGGTGTCGTAGGGCTTGGGCCAGTGGTAGGCCTTCAGGCCCTCGACCTCGGCCTCGGCGCCGGCGGCGTTCAGCGCGTCGTGCAGCGCGTCGGCCTTGTCCTTGGGGATGCCGTAGGCGACGCCGTGGGGCAGCGAGTCGAGCAGGTGCTCGGCCTCGTGCTCGTCGAGCCCGGCTTCGGTCCGAAGGACCGCGATGACGCGCGAGCGGTTCGGCCCGGCCGACTTGAGGATCACGCCCCTGGTGTCCTGGAGGTCGCGGAGGTCGGTGCCGGGGGGGTAGAGGTTGCTGTAGGCCGTGGGGGGGCTGCCCGCCCTCAGGACGATGTACGAGCCGATCAGCCCGGTGAAGAACATGATCTCGGTCGCCAGGAAGAGCCACATGGCGACCTTGCCGGGGGTCACCGGCGGGTGTTGGATGGTCGTCCGCGCGGCCGGCGTCACGTGCCGGGCGAGCTCGGGATCGGTCGGAGGTGCGGCGTGTGCCATCTCAGGGTCCACCCTCGGGGGTCACGGAACGGCGCCGGCCGTCAGGCCGGCATCGGGTTCAAGAGCAGCAGCAGCAGGACCGTGGGCAAGTAGACGAACGAGGCCCGGAGCAGCCGACGGGCCGAGGGCTCGGAGACCTCGGACCAGAACCGGACGGCGAAGGCCAGGTAGAACAGCCCCGACACGAGCGCGCCGGCGAAGTACCACGGCCCGGCCAGCCCGACCGCCGTCGGCAGCAGCCCGGCGGGGATCAGCGCCAGCGCGTGACCGGCGGCCTGGCGGCCGGTGATCGCCCCCCGGGGGTCGACCGTCGGCAGCATCCTGTAGCCCGCGCGGTCGTAGTCGTCGCGGTAGAGCCAGGCGATCGCCAGGAAGTGGGGGAACTGCCAGAGGAAGACGATCAGGAACAGCGCCCATGCCTCGACGCCGAGCCGGCCGGTGGCGGCGGCCCAGCCGATGACCGGCGGCAACGCCCCCGGCACCGCGCCGACGGCCGTGTTCAGGGTCGTCCGGGGTTTCAGCGGCGTGTAGACGGCCACGTAGAGCACGAACGTCGCCAGCGCCACCAGCGCCGAGGCGAGATTGGCCCACAGGACCAGGATCGCCAGGCCGAGGACCCCGAGCGCGCTGCCAAAGACGGCGGCCTCGGACGGGGTCAGCCGGCCGCTGGGCAGGGGACGGCCCGCCGTCCGCCTCATCTGGAGATCGCGAAGGCGTTCCAGGTACATGTTCCAGGCGCTGCCGCCCCCCGCGACCAGGCCGGTGCCGAGCAGCGTCAACAGCAGCGTCGACGGGTTCGACGCGCCTCGGGCCCCGAGCACGAAGCCCGTCGCGACCGTCACCAGGACCATCACGGTGATCCTCGGCTTGGTCAATTCGACGTACGCGGCGAGCTTGCCGCGGGCGTCGGCCAGGACCGCATCGGCGGGGGCGTCGGCCAGGACGGTCCGGCCGGGGATCACCGCTGTCTTCACGCGACTGACTCCAAATCCAGAGATGAAGGCCGCCGCCCGGCCGATGGCTCCGGGGCGGTCAGGTGCCGAGTCGCCCGGAGCATCAGGACGACCGCCGACGCCAGCAGCAGCGCGGCGTTGGCCTGGTGGCCGGTCCGGATCATCGCCTGGGCGATCGTCACCACCTGCTCGGGCCTCGGCGAGACCCACCACGCGGCCACCCCGAGCACGACCTGCAACGTCACCGCCAGCGCCATCGCCCGGGCCGAGGGCACCAGCGCGGGGACGGCCGCCCTGAGCCGCTCGACCCGCCACGAGAGCAGCGCCGCGTGGCTCCAGACGGCCGCCGCCAGCGTCGCATGGACGGCCAGCGCCGCGTTCGAGGCGAAGTGACGGAGCCAGGCCCCCGCCACGACCTGCGCCGCGACCAGACCCAGCGTCACCGCCGCACGACGCCTCAGGTGCGACGGGTCGGCCGTCCGCGAGGTCGTCGTCACCCAGTCGCGTCCCGTGAGCACACAGAGGCTGACCATCAGCGCGAAGAAGGCCTGGCCCGTCACCCCGTGCACCGCCGCCAGCAGCGTCGAGGTCCGCGTCACCCGGAGCCCCCCCAGCGCCCCCTGGCCGATCACCGCCAGCAACGCCAGCACACCGAGCACCTTCATCGACCGCCGCCGCTCGGCCGCGAGGAACCACCCCGTCAGCACGATCGTCGCCAGCCCCACCGCCGCCCCGTAAAGCCGGTGCGTGTGCTCGACCCGCACCCCGAACGGTGCGTTCCAAAAGTTATATAAAAACATGTTTGCATTAAATGTCGTCGGCCAGTCGGGCACGGCCAGGCCGACGCGGTAGGTCGTCACCGAGCCGCCGACGCAGATCAGCGGCCAGGTGACGACGGCCGCGAAGAGGGCGACCCAGTGCAGGCCCTGGCGGTAGGTGGCTCGGGGGTCTTCGAGTTCGTCGCGCGTCATGATGGGGGTTTCAGGCGGGGGTGGATCCCGGGTCTCTCAAGTCTTATGTGCAATTCGGGTGTTTGTTCGCCCTGTCCAGATCTTCAAATTCGAGATTTCAGATTTGAAATTCCAAATTCGAGATCCCGAATTCGGTATTACAAAACTCTAATTTTATTCGAATTCTCAGATTTGAAATTCCGGATCCGGGAACTCGAATCCGGAATTTCAAATCTCTAATCTCAAATTTCTCATCAGCAGGCCCGGACACGAGATCCCTGGAACCCGGATCCGATGCCATTCGATCTCATGCAAACCCCGACCGACCGGCCGGGGGCCGACCCGCCGAGGACCGTCCGCCCCGGAGCGGAGATCGGCCGACGGCCCGGAGGACGCCCGCGCGGGTCAAGCCATGACCGGATCGAGCGGCCCGGCCTCGACCGGCCTCGGCCGGGTCTGAGGCAGGTAGTCGACCTCGATGCCCGGCACGCTGTACTCGTAGGCCGCGTGATAGACGGTCGGGATCGTCTCGAAGTTGTAGTGCGGCGGCGGCGACGGTGCGGCCCACTCGAGCGTGTTCGAGTGCCACGGGTTGGCCCCCGCCTTCGGGCCGTACACCAAGCTGTAGAAGAAGTTGAACACGAAGATGAGCTGCGTCAGCCCCAGCAGGAACGCGCTGTAGGTCATGAACTGGTTCATCCCGATGATGCCCGGGTTGTTGAGGTACTCGAACCCGGTGTAGTCGGCATACCGCCGGGGCATGCCGTGCATGCCGACGATGTGCATCAGGAAGAACGTGCCGTTGAAGAAGAGGAACGTCAGGAAGAAGTGGATCTTGCCCAGCGTCTCGTTCATCATCCGGCCGAACATCTTGGGGAACCAGTAGTAAATCGCCCCGAAGATCGCGAAGGTGCTGCCGCCGAAGAGGACGTAGTGGATGTGCCCGACGATGAAGTAGGTGTCGTGGATGTGCATATCCACCGGGGTGGCGGCCATGAAGATCCCCGACAGGCCGCCGATGATGAACATCGCCACGAACGACATGGCGTTGAGCATCGCCGAGGTGTACTGGATCCGGCCCCCCCACATCGTCCCCAGCCAGTTGAAGACCTTGATCGCCGACGGCAGCGCGATCATCATCGTCGAGAGCATGAACGTCGCCCCCAGCGCGGGATTCATGCCCGACTGGAACATGTGGTGCCCCCAGACGATGAAGCCCAGCCCGGCGATCCCGGCGATCGCGAAGACCATCGGCTTGTAGCCGAACAGCGGCTTGCGCGAGAACGTCGAGATGATGTCCGAGACGAACCCCATCG
>JAFANO010000033.1 GCA_019232645.1 Planctomycetaceae bacterium
TAGCTTAATTAGGGCAAAAGCCGTCGCCCAAGAAGCGTTCACTTTGCTAACCCAGGAATAAAATAGGTTAGAGTAGGCCCGTGGTCAAAATGTTCTTGGGAAACTCATCAGCGATTTGCCGATTGGGAATCGCGGAGAAAACCTCGGCCGCGCCATCGCTTGCTACGAGGCAGCGCTGCGCGTCTTCACCAAGGCCGACTTCCCGCTTGATTGGGCCATGACCCAGAACAACCTGGGCATCGCCTACCACGACCTCCCTCGCGGCACTTCCGGGACGCGATGGCGCGGGCTTCGTCCAGGGGCCGCGGGTGCCCCTTGGCCTCGGGTGCGGGTTGAATATAATCCCAACGTCGCGAAATCGTCGATCTTCTACGCATCCCAGGGAGTCCCCGCACGTTGGGTGGCCGGGCATGGCCGTCCGGTGGGGCGTGTCAAGGAGTCGATCCATGGGGGTTTTCGCCTGGCGGAACCTGATGACCCGCCCGTTGCGGACGACGCTGGCGCTGATCGGGCTGTCGATCCCGATCCTCGGGGTCATGGGCCTGTTCAGCCTCTCGCGCGGCCTGCGGAACATGGTGGGTGACACCTTGAGCCAGGTCGAGGGGCTGATGGTCCTCCGCGAGAACGCCCCCAGCCCCGTCTTCAGCGACCTCAAGGCGAGCGTCGGGGAACGGCTGCGACAGATCAAGAACGTCCGGGTCGTCGCCCCCGAGGTCTGGAAGGTCGCCCCCAACATCGAGGGGCAGGGGATGCTCACCGGGCTGATGCGGGGCAAGGGGGCGCAGTCGATCTTCGACCAGCCCGTCATCCAGGGCCAGGACATCGACGCGCACCATCGGCTCAAGAGCGCCGTCTATCCCCGGGCCATCAAGAAGAACGGCGAGGGGCGGTTCCTGACCTCGGCCGACAAGGGGACCAACCGCGTCGTCATCAGCCGCAAGATCGCCCGCGACCACCCCAACCCCGACGGCACGCCCAGGAAGGTCGGCGACACGATCCGGATCGCCGACAAGCCGTTCGAGATCGTCGGCCTGTACGAGACCGGGTCGATGCTCCTGGACGTGGTGGTGGTCATGGACATCGGGTCGGCGCGCAAGCTGCTGGGACTGTCGGACGAGACGGTCTCGAGCTTCTACGTCGAGACGGACGACCCGGCGGCCAACGAGCAGACCGCGGCGGCGATCGAACAGGCCGTCGCGGGGATCGACGCGCGGAGCATGTCGGAGTTCATGGCCAACTTCGGCTCGATGATGGGCCAGATCGACAAGTTCCTGATGATGACCGTCAGCCTGGCGCTGGTGGTGGGCGTCGTGGGGATCATCAACACGATGCTCATGAGCACGACCGAGCGGTTCATCGAGTTCGGGGTGCTGCGGACCAACGGCTGGTCGCAGGCGAACGTCCTGGCGCTGGTGACGCTCGAGAGCGCCTACCTGGGTCTGCTCTCGGGGGTCGTGGGGTGCGTCCTGGCGTGGGCGGGGGCGGCGGTCGCCAACCAGTTCATCTCGGGGGGCGTGCGGCTGTCGCTGCCCCCCTGGCTGTTCGGGCTGGGGATCGCGCTGTCGATCGTCACCGGCACGCTCGGGGGGCTCTATCCCGCGTGGCGGGCGGCCCGGCTCGTGCCGATGGACGCCATTCGGATCGGGTCGCACTAGCGTGGCAGCGGGTGGAGCGCGGTGATGATCAACGTGGTCGACGTCCGGAAGTCGTATCGCAGCGGCGATCGCTGGGTCGAGGCGCTGCGGGGGATCAGTTGCAGGATCGCCAAGGGGCGGTTGGCATTCATCGTCGGGCCGTCGGGCTCGGGCAAGAGCACGCTGCTCTACCTGCTCGGCGCACTGGACCGCCCGACCTCGGGGACGATCCGGGTCGACGGGGTGGACCTGACGGCGATGTCCGAGGCCGAGACCAACGCCTACCGCCGCGACCAGATCGGCTTCATCTTCCAGTCGTTCAACCTGATCAGCAACCTGACGGCCGTCGAGAACGTGCTGGTCCCCTACCTGCCGCGCGGGGTGACGCCCGAGCTCCGGCAGCGGGCCGCCGAGCTGCTGAGGCAGGTCGGCCTGGCGGATCGCCTCGACCACCGCCCGTACCAGATGTCGGGCGGCGAGCAGCAGCGGGTGGCGATCGCCCGGGCGCTGATCAAGGACCCGATCGTCGTGCTGGCCGACGAGCCGACCGGCGAGCTCGACTCGAGGACCGGCGACGAGGTCTACCGGATCCTCCGCCGGCTCCAGCGCCAGCGCCAGACGACGCTGGTCGTCGTCACGCACGACCGCCGGTTCATCACGCCCGACGACCTGGTGCTGGAGATCCAGGACGGCCAGCTCAAGGCCGACGGCCTGTCAGAGGCGCAGGATGACCTTGCCGAAGCCGAGGTTGGATTCGAGCCGGTCCTGGGCGGCGCGGACGTCGCCGAAGGGGAAGACCCGGTCGATGACCGGACGAACCAGCCCGCGCTCTAGCCAGGGGACGACCTGGTGGGCGAACCGCCGGGTCGCGGCGATCTTCTCCTCCAGGGGCCGGGCGCGGAGCGTGGTGGCGACGACCGTCAGCCGTTTCCGCATCAGGGGGGCCATCTCGAGCGTCGCGGTCCCGCCGCCGAGCAGCCCGACCAGCACGAGCCGGCCGTTCATCGCCAAGGCCGCGAGGTTGGCCGCCAGCGCGGCGGCGCCGAGCAGGTCGATGATCACATCGACGCCCGCCCCGCCGGTCCGCTGGCGGACGACGTCCGCGACGTCCTCGCGGGGGCTCTCGATGCCGACGTCGAGCCCCAGCGCGGCGGCCTCGCGCAGCTTCGAGGCGGTCCGCGAGGTGCCAAAGACGGTGCAGCCCATCGCGTGGGCCAGTTGGACCGCCGCCGAGCCCACGCCGCCGCCGACGGCGTGGACCAGGACCCGCTCGCCCGGCCGGACCCCCGCCCGGGTCTCCAGCGCGTCGTGGGCCGTCACGAAGACCTCGGGGACGGCCGCCGCCGCATCGAAGTCGAGGTTGGCGGGGATCGGCACGGCCATCCGCTCGTGGGTGACGACGTACTCGGCCTGGCCCCCGCCGCCGACGATCCCGAAGACCCGGTCGCCGGCCTTCAGCGGCCCGGTCACGTCCGGCCCGAGGGCGTCGACCTCGCCGGCGAATTCCAGCCCCGGGATGTCGGCCGGCGACCCTGGGGGCGCGGGGTAATTTCCCCGGCTCTGCATCAGGTCGGCCCGGTTCAGCCCGCACGCCCGGACCCGGACCCGGACCTGGTCCCCCCGGGGCTCCGGCGTGGGCACTTCCCGGATTTCCAGCACCTCGGGCCCGCCCTGCCTGGTGATGACGATCGCTTTCATACCGTGACCCGCCTGAGGAAAAGATGTCGGCCGGCCTCGGGGCCGGGCCATGTGATCCGGCGAGGGGATGCACGCGACGGTCTGGTCGGGGCCGCGCCGGGCGAAGCGAAACGGAGCTAAGGCGTGGACCGCGAACGCGTGGTGACGATCGGCGCGCGGTCCGTCGGCCGCGCGCGGCGCGTGAGGGCGCGGTGCCGCGCCTCCGAGCGGACGACCGCCGCGTCGAGCTCGGCATCGCGGAGGAGCTGGCGGATGCTCGCGGCCGACGCGAAGATGCCCGACCGCTGCCGCTCGTAGAGGTGGGCGCGGCCGATGCAGACGCCGACCAGGGTGCCGTCTTCCAGGAAGAGGCCCCCTCCCGACCGGCCGAACTCGGGCGTCTTGGTCGTGATCAGGAACGGTCGCTCGGCCCCGCCGTCCATCTCGAACCAGGCGACCTCGACGACTCGCGCCTGCCAGCTACTCAGGTGCGTCCCCAGGTCGATCCCGACCGACGTCACGAGGGTGCCCCGCGCGGGCTCGTCGTCGCTGGCGGCGAGCCGGGCCACGTACGGCAGAGCGGGCAGCCTCCGGACCCGGAGGATGGCGATGTCGGCGGCCTCGTCGGCCCCCGCGACCTCGGCCTCGATCGCGACCGGCCAGCCCTCGCGGGGCCCGATGCCCTCGACGCCCAGGTTGTAGCGGTGGAGCTCGACGAGAGGCCGGCCCCGCCCCTTGACCACGTGCGCGGCCGTCAGGACGAGCGTCTCCCCCTTGACCGAGGCGATCACCGTGCCGCTGCCCTGCGCCGACCCCTTGCGGATCAGGACCGTCGGCCGGAAGGTCCCGTCGTCCTCGGGCCTCGGCCGATCGTCCGGGCCGGGGCCGGCCCCCCCGGCGATCGCCAGCACCGTGATCCAGAGGACCACCGGCCCTCGGCGAGGCCCGCTCCCGGCTCCGTTGCGCTTCATGAGTCGAACTCGGCTCCCGGTCTCCCCCCGGCGGAACGGACTCCCCTCCTATCGTGATCGATGGGGCGGCGCGAGACAAGCCCCCGTGGCCCGAGCGGCCGGGAGGTGAGGGGGGCGACGACCTGGCCTGGTCCGCTCCCCCGCGAGGGGGGAGGGGGAGGAATCTGGACAGGATTCGCGGGTCCATGGAGGAGATCCGGCCCGACGCCGGGACCTCGCGTACGATCAACTCCCGCTCATGGCTTGAGCACGATCTTGATGCACTCGTCCTGGTGCAGCTTGAATTGGGCGTAGCCGTCGGCCGCGTCGTCCAGGCGCATCCGGTGGGTGATGACAAATGTCGGGTCGATCTCGCCCTTCCGGATCCGCTCGAGGAGGGGTTTCATGTAGCGCTGGACGTGGGTCTGGCCCATCTTGAAGGTCAGGCCCTTGGCGAAGGCCATGCCGAGCGGGAACTTGTCGAGCAGGCCGCCGTAGACGCCGGGGATCGAGACCGTCCCCCCCTTGCGGCAGGCGACGATCGCCTGGCGCAGCGCATGGGTGCGGTCGGTCGCCAGGAACAGGGAGGTCTTGGCGTAGTCGTAGAAGGCGTCGAGCGAGTGGCCGTAGGATTCGAGGCCGACGCAGTCGATGCAGACGTCGGGCCCGAGGCCGCCGGTCATCTCCTTGAGCGTCTCGGTGACCTCGGCGACGGCGCGATAGTCGACGGCTTCGGCCTTGGCCTCGCGGGCCAACCGAAGGCGGTTGGGGTAGCGGTCGATCGCGATGACGCGCTCGGCGCCGAGCAAAGAGGCGCAGCGGATCGCGAGCAGGCCGACCGGCCCGGCGCCCCAGATGGCGACGGTGTCGCCCGGCTGGATGTTGCCGTTCTCGGCGGCCATGTAGGCCGTCGGCAAGATGTCGGAGAGGAACAGGACCTTCTCGTCGGGCATGTCGTCGGGGACCTTGAGCGGCCCGACGTCGGCGAACGGGACGCGCACGGCTTCGGCCTGCCCCCCCGCGTAGCCGCCGTAGAGGTGCGAGTAGCCGAACAGCCCCGACGCGGAGAACCCGTTCATCATCTCGGCCATGCCGGCGTTCGGGTTCGAGTTGTCGCAGAGCGCCCAGAGGTCCTTCTCGCAGAAGAAGCAGTTGCCGCAACTGATCGAGAACGGCACGACGACGCGGTCGCCGACGCCCAGCGACGTGACCTCGTGGCCGAGCTCGACGACCTCGCCCATGAACTCGTGGCCGAGGATGTCCCCCTCGGCCATGGTCGGGATGAAGCCGTCGTAGAGGTGCAGGTCGGAGCCGCAGATCGCCGTGCTCGTGATCCGGACGATCGCGTCGCGGGGGTTGAGGATCTTGGGGTCGGGCACGGACTCGACGCGCACGCGACCGGCGCCTTCCCAGCAGAGGGCTTTCATGGGTGGAGCGTCCCGGGGAGTGAGAGGACGCCGGGCGCGGGTCGCGCGCCCGGCGGGTGATCGGCGATCAATCGCGGCCGTGGTACGAGGGCTGGCCCTGGACGGTCGCGACCTCGCCCGCCTCCATGACCTGCTTGAAACGGCGGAGGTCCTCGCGGACCTGCTGCTCGGGCTCCTCGCCGAAGAGTTTGGCGATCGTGACGCCGAGCCGGCCGGCGGGGGGCTCGTAGTTCAGCTCGACGGTCACCGTCGTGCCGCGATTGCCCGGGGCGGGGCGGAACCGGACCGAGCCGGCGTTGTCAACGTCGGCGCCCTCGAGCGACCGCCAGGCGATCAGCTCGTCGGGCACGTCGTTGATGATCGCGGCGTCCCAGGAGACGGTCCCCAGGGGCGCCCGGGCCGTCCAGCGCGAGCGGTTGCCGTCGAGCACCTGGACCGATTCCAGGTGCCTCATGAACCGCGGCAGGTTCTCGAAGTCGCGCCAGAACCGGTAGCACTCCTCGGGCGAGCGGTTGACCGTGACGGTCTTCTGGACCTTGAGCCCGCGGTGGACGTCGCGAGACCAGCCGGCGCGGGACTTGCCAGCGGTCGAGACGTTGAGGGCCTCGTACATCTCGCTGTGGCCGGTCACGCCGCGGTAGAGCAGCGCGCCGCCGAGCAGCGCCAGCGCGGCGCCGCCCCAGTCGTCCCGGCGGATCCCGTACAGCGCCAGCGCGGCGCCGCCGATGCCGCAGGCGAGCCGCTCGCCCTCGCCGACGTTGACGTCGCTGGCCTCGCCCCGCGTCTCCTCGATCTCGCGGTAGCGGGCGGCCGGGGAACCGGGTGTGAGTGTCGTGGTCATGGCCTCGTCTCCTGGTGTCGTTCCAAGTGGTTGGGGAACAAGGGCCGCGCTCGGCCCCGCGGCTGCGATTCCGCGTCGTCGATCCGGATCTCCATCTTCGTGATGTGGTCGGAGGCGTCGGACGCGAGGAATAGCACAAGGAGTGCCACCGGCTCGGACGACTCGGGCTCGCCGGCCGGGGGCATCTCCCCCTCGAGGGACTCGACCGAGGTGCGGACCTCCTCGACGTCGCGCCGTTCGGTCTCCTGGTGGATCGGGGTCTCCAGCGGGCACGCCGAGGCTGGACCGAGCCCCGGGCCGGCGACGGTCACCAGCGCCACATGATCCGTGAGTTGCATCCCCGGTGCCTCCGACCCGTCATGGAGAGTTTCAGAGGTACCACCTGCAACTGGCGTGCCCGTCATCGGAGGTTCTCGATGAGTCCCGCGCCGTGGATCGGCCGCACAGCCTCAGCCGCCGCCCGCGGCCCAGCCGCGATAGTACCAAGGGATGGGATAGG
>JAFANO010000120.1 GCA_019232645.1 Planctomycetaceae bacterium
ACGCGCCGGACCCCAGCAGCCGGCTCAATCAGTCCGGCGCCTCGACCATCTACCGCGAGAATAGCAAGCGCATGATCGCCATCAAGTTCAGCGTCCGCGGCCGCGACCTGGGCAGCGCCGTGGACGAGGCCAAGGCGAAGACCAAGGACCTCTTCCAGATCCCCTACCGGCCCGTCTGGAGCGGTGAGTTCGAGCAGATGGAGGAAGCCAACGCCCGGCTCATGTGGATCATTCCCTTGTCGCTCTTCCTGATCTTCCTCCTGCACTACATGGCGTTCCGCTCGTTCCTGGACGCAATCGTGGTCCTCAGCAACGTCTTCGACGTGGCGGTGGGCGGCATCTGGTCGCTGTACCTGACCGGGACCAACTTCAGTGTCTCGGCGGCCGTCGGCTTCATCTCGCTCTTCGGGATCGCCGTCATGGAGGGGCTGCTGATGATCTCGTATTTCAACGACCTTCGCTTCGAGGGGCTGGAGTTGCACGACGCCATCATCCAGGGCTGCCTCAAGCGGGTGCGGCCGGTGATGATCACCGCGATGACCGCCATCCTCGGCCTCTTGCCGGCGGCCGTGTCGACCAAGATCGGCGGCCAAACGGCGCAGCCGTTGGCCATCGTCGTGGTCGGCGGCATGGCGGTGACGCTGCTGTTGGACCGCTACCTCATGCCCGTCCTTTACAGCTTCTACGGGCATCGTGCTCCGCCACACCATTCCGGAGGGATGGCCCATTAATCGTGGGGTTCTCAACTGAGCAGTCCCAGTCACCCGGCCAGCGACTGGCCGTACCGAGAGGACCGGACCATGCCTCGCATCCAGACGATCCTGCATCCGACCGATTTCTCCGAAAACTCCCGGTATGCGTTTCAGTCGGTCTGCGCTTTGGCCCGGGACAATCATGCGACGTTGCTGGTTCTCCATGTCATGATGCCCTCCGTGTCCCCACTGGCGCAAGCTGGCATCCTGGCCTGGGAAGATGATGGGACGGTGCATGTGCCCGATCCTCTCCAGTCCGCCGAATCCCAGGAATCCCTTGCGCAATTGCCCTGGCCCCAACCGTCGGACCCGCGGATCCGTGTGGAGTATCGGTTGGCCGAAGGAGACCCCGCGGAAGAAATTCTTCGCTTGAGCGAGCTGCTGCGCTGCGACCTCATCGTGATGGGCACTCACGGGAGGACGGGGCTGGGACGACTCTTGACCGGCAGCGTGGCAGAAGAGGTCTTGCGAAAGGCTGTCTGCCCGGTGCTGGTCGTCAAGACTCCGCTCCGGGCAACGCCTGATGCGGAGACGGAAGCGACCGCGAATCCTGGCGACCCCATTGACGTGCGGCCCCTGGGGATCTCGCTGGTCTCTGCTCATACGCGGACGTTGGTCCGCACCACCACAGTGGAAGTCGTTCGCCTGATTGTCCGGGCGGGCCAGGAAATCCCCCAGCACAAGAGCAAAGGTGAAATCATCGTGCATTGCCTGGAGGGGCGGGTGGCCTTCACCGCCCTCGGAAAGACCCAGGTGCTCGAAGCCGGGAAGCTACTGGATTTGCCCGCCAGCGAGCCCCACGCGTTCAAAGGGATCGAGGATGCTTCCCTTCTGTTGACGATCCTTGTCCCGAGATCGGGTGGTTGAAAAAAAAACTAGATGACCGTCTCCATGCCCCTATCGTCGACGCGAGAAGTTGCTGGCGGCGAATTTATGAAACGGTCATCTAGTAACCCATCCACGGCATCACCGGGTCTTCAAACATGCTCGACAAGATCATCAGCGGCGGCCAGACCGGCGCGGACCAAGCCGCGTGGCGGGCCGCCAAGGCATTCGGCGTCCCGACGGGCGGTAGGATGCCCAAAGGATTTCTGAGCGAAGACGGGCCCCACCCCGAGTTCGCCGATCGATACGGCGCGTCGGAGTTGCCGACGGACAGCGACACCGCTCGGAGCGAACAGAACGTCCAAGACTCCGACGCGACCCTTTGGTTCGGCGAGACGACGACCTCGGGCGCTCAGGCGACGGTCGGGGCGTGTCACAGGTTCGGCAAGCCGTGCATGCCGGTCTACCCGGGCGCGTCGTTCGAGCCGTCACACGTCGCAACGTGGATCGCAGAAAACAAGATCAGGACGTTGAACGTGGCCGGCAACCGCGAGGGAGAGGAGTCCGGGATCGGGGACCGGGTGGAACGGTTCCTCGGCCAAGTCCTGCAACAGCTCGGGCACGAACGAGCCTGATCCCGGTACGACGCTTAGCATTGGAGATTCCCTGCTTATCACGGATTTCGGGGAGCGTACCGGATGTCCAGGTGAATTGATCAATGTCTCGGCTATACTGACGGCCTCGGAGGCCATCCCCGGACTTCCTCAGCAGGGAGGACCCTATCTTGTCAGTGGCCGAGCACTTGCCCAAGCCCGTGCGGGGTCGCAAGACGATCTGCATCCCCTGCTCCGAGCAGGAGTATGAG
>JAFANO010000026.1 GCA_019232645.1 Planctomycetaceae bacterium
CCCGATGGCCAGCACCAGCCCGAAGAGCGTCAGGTTGTTGAGGCTGAAGCCCAGGGCCGCCATCACGGCGAAGGTGCCGACGATCGCCACCGGCACGGCGATCAGCGGGATGACCGCCGACCGCCAGTTCTGCAGGAACAGCAGCACTACAAAAGCAACCAGGAGGACTGCGTCGCGGAGGGTGTTGAACACCTCATTGACCGACTCGGTGATGAACGGGGTGGTATCGTAGACGATCGCGTAGTCCAGCCCCTCGGGGAACCGTCCCTTGAGCTCCTCCATTTTGGAGCGGACGAGTTCCGCCGTCTTGAGGGCGTTCGAGCCGGGGCGCTGGTAGATCGACAGGGCGACCGACGGCCTGCGATCCAGCGTACAGTTCTGGTCGTAGGCCTGCGCGCCGAGCTCGATCTGGGCGACGTCGCGGAGGCGGACCACCCGGCCCTGGGTGTCGGTCTTGAGGATCATGTCGGCGAACTGCTCGGCGTCGGACAGGCGTCCCAGTGTGCTCATCGTGTATTGGAAGACCTGCCCGGAGGGGACCGGCGGCTGGCCGATCTGGCCGGCGGCGACCTGGATGTTCTGCTGCTGGATCGCCGTGACGACGTCGGTGGCCGTGAGGTTGCGGAACGCCATCTTCTCCGGGTCGAGCCAGACGCGCATGCTGTAGTCGCGCTGGCCCATGTAGGTGATGTCGCCCACGCCGTCCAGCCGGGCCAGCTCGTCCTTGAGCTGGATGGTGGCGTAGTTGCTCAGGTAGAGGTTGTCGCGGCTGTTATCGGGCGAGAACAGGTTCACGATCATCAGGATGCTGGGCGACTTCTTCTTGACCATCACCCCCCGGCGCTTGACCAGGTCGGGCAGGATCGGCTCGGCCAGCGACTCGCGGTTCTGGACCAGCACCTGAGCCATGTTCAGGTCGACGCCGAGCTTGAAGGTGATCGTGAGCTTGTAGGTGCCGTCGTTGGTACACTGCGACGACATGTACATCATGTTCTCGACGCCGTTGACCTGCTGCTCGATCGGCGCGGCCACGGTGTCGGCCACCACCTGGGCATTGGCGCCGGGATAGTATGCCGAGACCTCCACCGTCGGCGGCGTGATGTCGGGATATTGCGCGACCGGTAGCGTCCAGACCGCGATCCCCCCGGCCAGAGTGATGACGATCGACAACACCGAGGCGAAGATCGGCCGATCGATAAAAAAGCGCGAAAACATGGATCAGATGTCCTCGGTCCTGTGAATCGACTGCGCCGGGGCCGGTCGGGGGCAACGCTTATCAATCCCGGGGCGGGGCGGGCTTCGAGGGTCGTCGCGGGCGCACGATCCGATCCCGGACGAAGCCCAGGGTGATCAGGCTGAGCGTCGCGGCGTTGAGCGCCCGCATGAACCGCGAGGTGAAGAGCCGCGACTCGCCCAGTCGGTCGATCATGAAGAAGAAGATGGGCGTCAGGAAGATCCCGAACATCGTGACGCCGAGCATCCCGCTGAAGACGGTCGTCCCCAGGGTCCGGCGCATCTCGGCACCGGCCCCGAGCGAGACCAGCAGCGGCACCACGCCGAGGATGAACGCGAACGACGTCATGATGATCGGGCGGAGCCGAAGGCGGCACGCCTCCAGGGTCGCCTCGCGGCGGGGCATCCCCGCGTCGCGGTTCGCCTTGGCGAACTCGACGATCAGGATCGCGTTCTTGCTGGCCAGCCCGACCAGCACCACGAAGCCGATCTGGGTGAAGATGTTGATGTCCTCGCCCTTGACCCTCACGCCGCCGATCGCGCTGAGCAGGCACATCGGCACGACGAGGATGATCGCCAGCGGCAGCGCCCAGCTCTCGTACAGCGCGGCCAGGACCAGGAACACCATGACCACGGCGAAGCCGAAGACGATCATGGCCGTATTGCCCGCCTGCAGCTCGAGGTAGGACAGCTCGGTCCATTCCGTGGCCATCGAGCCCAGCAGCTCCTTCTTCGCCAGTTGCTCCATGATGGCGATGGCCTGGCCGGAGCTGACGCCCTTGGCCGCGTTGCCGTTGATGAACGAGGCGGGGTACATGTTGTACCGCATCAGGATCAGTGGCCCGTTGATCTCGCGCACGCTGGCCAACGACCCCAGCGGCACCATCAGCCCGTCGCTGTTGCGGACCTTCAGGCGGCGGACGTCCTCGATCTTGTTCCGGAACCTGGGATCGGCCTGGACGATGACCTGCCAGGTCCGGCCGAAGCGGTTGAAGTCGTTGACGTAGAGCGAGCCCAGGTAGACTTGCAGGGTCTCGAACAAGTCTCTGAGGGCCACATCCTTGCTCATGCACTCGATCCGGTCCACGTCCGCGAAGAGCTGAGGCACGTTGGCGCGGAAGACCGAGGAGAGCCCGACCAAGGCCGGCGTCTCCTTACCACCCTCGTCCAGCAGTGTGGCCTTGTTGCCCACCTCGACCAGGTTATCGGTCTGCCCCTGCAAGGTGCTCGGACCGGCGTCGCCCCGGTCCTCGATCATGATCTTGAACCCGCCGGCGCGGCCTACGCCCCGGACGGGCGGAGGGGGGAAGATGGCCACCTGGGCGTCGGTGACCTGGCTGAACAACTTACGCAGGTTGTTGGCGATGGCGTCGCCGTACAGTTCGGGGGCACGGCGCTTCGCGAAATCGTCGAGGATGATGAACATCGAGCCGAAGTTCGACCCGAAGGCGCTGAGCAGGAAGGACTGGCCGGCCGTCGAGACGGTGTGCTTGATCCCGGGCTGCTTGAGCGCGAGCTTCTGGAGCCGCTCCATCACCTCCTGCGTACGCTCGGCGGACGACGCGTCGGGCAGCTGCACGTTGACCAGCAGGTAGCCCATGTCCTGGCTCGGGATGAAGCCGGTGGGCGTATTGATAAAGCCCCAGTAGGTCAGGTAGAGCAGGCCGCCGTAGACCAGCAGCACGATCGCGCCGACCCGGAGCATCAGGCCGACGATCCGGGTGTAAAGGTGCGTCGATCCCTTGAACCCCAGGTTGAACAACCAGAAGAAGCCGCCGAACAACCGATTGAGCGGCCGGCTCACGAGCCAGCCGAGCCCCATCCCGACCGCCAGCCCCACGGCCCCGCCGACCCAGGAGGAGGCCGCCGGCGCGGCGACCCTGGCCCCTCGCACCGACGCCGCCAGCGTGGGCTCCAGGTGCGGCGCCAGCCACGGGCCCAGGAATTGCCAGCCCAGCCAGCCCCCCAGCGCCACGAACGCCAGCCGGGGCAGGGCTTCGTGAGTCTCCTTGTCGCGCGATCGCAGCAGAAGTGCCGCCAGCGCCGGGCTCAACGTCAGCGAGTTGAACGTCGAGATGAGCGTCGAGCTGGCGATGGTCAGCGCGAACTGGCGGAAGAACTGGCCGGTGATCCCCGAGATGAACGCGCAGGGCACGAACACCGCCGTCAGCACCAGCCCGATCGCGACCACCGGGCCCGAGACCTCCTCCATCGCCCGGTACGTCGCCTCCCGCGACGCCATCCCGCGCTCGATGTGGTGCTCCACCGCCTCGACCACCACGATCGCGTCGTCGACGACGATCCCGATGGCCAGCACCAGCCCGAAGAGCGTCAGGTTGTTGAGGCTGAAGCCCAGGGCCGCCATCACGGCGAAGGTGCCGACGATCGCCACCGGCACGGCGATCAGCGGG
>JAFANO010000220.1 GCA_019232645.1 Planctomycetaceae bacterium
ACAGGATGTTGGGGACCTTCTCCCGCAACTGGACCAGGCGGTCCCAGGGGTCCTCCTTGAGGAACCGCATGGCGGTGTCGAAGGTGGCCCCGCCCCACATCTCGATCGAGAACATCTGGGGGCAGATCCGCGCGTATGCCTCGCCCAGGCGGGCCATGTCGCGGGTCCGGACGCGGGTCGCCAGCAGCGACTGGTGCGCGTCGCGGAAGGTGGTGTCCGTCATCAGCAGGGGCTTCTGCTCGCGGACCCAGCGGGCGAACCGCTCCGGACCCAGCTCCTTGAACAACTGGCGGGTGCCCCTGGGCGGGGGGACCGAGGCGTCGTAGGCGGGCGGGGGCGGCTCGGTCTGGGCGACGTAGTCCGGAGATCGGACGACCCCGGGGAAGCCGTTGACCGTCACTTCGGCGGCGAAGGTCAGGAGCCTCGATGCACGATCCTGGCGGACGGCGAACCGGAACAGCTCGGGCGACTCGTCGATGAATCGGGTCGTGCACCGCCCCGCGAGGAAGTCGGGGTGGGTGATGACATTGAGCAGGAACGGGACGTTGGTCTTGACGCCCCGGACGCGGAACTCCTGGAGCGCCCGCTCCATCCGACGCGTCGCATCGATGAACCGATTGCCGCTGGCGCTGATCTTGACCAGCAGCGAGTCATAGAACGGCGTGACGACCGCGCCCGTCGTCATCGTCCCGCCGTCGAGCCGGATGCCCAGCCCGCCGGGCGAGCGGTAATGGGTGATCCGCCCGTAGTCGGGGGTAAACTTGTTCGCCGGGTCCTCGGTCGTGATCCGGCACTGGAAGGCGACGCCGGTGAGCTTCACCGCGTCCTGGCGGTCCAGGCCGATCTCGGGGTCCGCCAGCTCCATGCCCTGGGCGATCAGGATCTGGCTCCTGACCAGGTCGATCCCGGTGACGATCTCGGTGACGGTGTGCTCGACCTGGATCCGCGGGTTGACCTCGATGAAGTAGAAGGCCCCCGTGTCGGCGTCGACCAGGAACTCGACGGTCCCCGCGTTCTCGTAGCGGACGTGCCGGCCGATCGCGACGGCGGCGTCGCAGATCGCCCCGCGGAGCGCGGGGTCGAGGTTGTAGGCCGGGGCGATCTCGATGACCTTCTGGTGCCGGCGCTGGATCGAGCAGTCGCGTTCATAGAGGTGGACGAGATGGCCATGGCGGTCGCCGAGGAGCTGGACCTCGATGTGCTTTGCCCTTCGGATGTACTTCTCGAGGAAGACGTCGGGGATGCCGAAAGCGGTCCCCGCCTCGCGTCGGGCCTGGTCGATCGCGGCGTCGAGTGCGTCGGCCGACTCGACGACCCGCATCCCCCGGCCGCCGCCGCCCATCGCGGCCTTGACGATGACGGGAAAGCCCAGCGCCTCGGCCACCGCGTGCGCCCCGGGGCCGGGCTGGACCGGCTGGTCGCTGCCCGACAGGATCGGCACGCCCGCCGCGCGGGCCATCGCCCGCGCGGCGACCTTGTCGCCCAGGATGTCGAGCAGCTCGGGCCGGGGGCCGACGAACTCGATCCCCGCCGACTCGCAGGCGCGGGCGAACTCGGCGTTCTCGGAGAGGAACCCGTACCCAGGATGAATCGCCCCGACTGCCTTCTCCCGCGCCAGCCTGATGATCGCCTCGATGTTCAGGTAGCTCCGGATCGGCTCGCCCGGCTTGCCGATCGGGTATGCCTCGTCGGCCTTGAGCCGGTGCATCGCGAAGCGGTCTTCATAGGAGTAGATGGCCACGGTGCGGATGCCCAGCTCATGGCCCGCCCGGAGGACCCGAATCGCAATCTCCCCCCGATTGGCCACCAGCAGCTTTCGGATCTCGGACATCTCATCTTCTCGATCTTCGTGGGGTCGTTCGCGCTGAACACGAAACCATCCCGATCATTCGCCCTGGCAGCCTCGTCGGGTCCACTTTTGTGCGGACCGAAACCTTTATAGTCCCCGCGATTTCGGTCCGCACAGCGGGCTCAACGAAGGGCACCATTCGAAGCGATTCGGGATCACGACGATTCCCCGGCTGTGTTCAAGATACCAGATTGCTCGGCGCCGCGGAGTTCCTGAGGCCCGCGCGAGCCTCCGGCCGGTCGTCCTTGAGGGGTTCTGGTACGGGTTCCAGGGATTTCGAGCACATGGTCCGCTGATCGGATATTTGTAATTTGAAATTTCAAATTTCAAATTTCACCTCGTGACTTA
>JAFANO010000051.1 GCA_019232645.1 Planctomycetaceae bacterium
GGACCCCTGGTAGGGGCTTGAAAAGGAATGCCCGGCGCAGGATCTCGCGGGCCTCGGCCGGGCCATCGAGCCGATCGACGGGCCGGACGCTGATGGTCTCCCAGAGGCGGGACCGGCTGTCCTGGGCCATCATCTTCGCGAGGAGGCCGCCCAGGCTGTGGCCAATCAGGGCCATCCGGTCGAAGGCCGGATCGGAGCCGTCGGCGTCGTATCGCTCTCGGGCCTGGAGTAAGGCCCGTCGCAGCACGGAGGCCGAGTAGAGGACCGGCTCGCCCGTCGGATAGCCGAAGGTCCAGAACTGGTAATTCTCTCGCAGGATCGGGTCGGCCTCGAGGCCCTCGATCATCGGGGCCCACGACCGCGGGCTGGACCCGAGGCCGTGGATCAGGACGACGGGGATCCTCCCCCGGGCATAGGGACGGACCAAGGAGAGGCCCGCCGCCTCGAAGCGGGACGCGGGAACCCCGGCGGCCGGTCCGGCGGCGGGCCGCCGGGCCGGCTCCTGCGCCCCGCAGAGGCCCGCGGTCGAAGCGGAGATCAGGGCGGATGTCACCAGGGCCGTCGAGGCCCAAACGGCAGGCATGGCGCGCATGGCATGGGGACCTCGCAATCGGTGACCCCGGGCGGGATCATCGACGTGATGTGGCCGGAGACGAACGCGTCACGGAGCAGGCGCCGAAGGACAGCTCCGCCCTGAGGACCGCGGTCACGACCAGACCGATCACGACCCAGCGCCCCAGCGGTACCCTGGCTTCCGAGGCTGCGAAAATTGAGCGTACCCTTCATCCTTCATGCAGGATCCGGCTGCCGCCGGGGTCCACCACGATCTGGGACCCGAGAGCGGATGCGACCTCCGTACGGCCGTTGCCGTTCGGGGCCGATCGGTCGGGCGCCGTCTGTTCGGTCGGCCGCATCTTTACCTCGATACGACCCTGTCCGCGCGGAATTGCCCGCGGAGCGTAGAACGAACGCTCGGCGATGCACGATGGCCCCGGTCCTGGCCGGATGATGCCCTGACCGTGACCCCGCCGTACGGTCCGAGGCGCCTGGAAGATTCTCGGGTGGGAGCGGACCACGCGCGGGCTCCATCGAGGAGCCATCCGGAGAGCATCAGGGTCAGGCAAACGACCAGTTCGATGACGATCAGTGGGAGGAGCATCTCTTTGACATCCCTTCAGTCACGGCGACTCGCCCGCCTCGGGTGGGGTTCACCGGGGCCTCCGGTCCTGCACCTCGGCGGGGGGATCGAGCCGCAGATCCCTTTTAGATGACGATCATCATGATTGAAAGATTACGGCCGTCATGTAAAATGTCAAGGGGGACACCGAGGCCGCCGGGGGGGTTGCATACACATGAGGGTCAGCAGGGAGCAGGTGGCGAAGAACCGGGAGCGGGTCCTGGACGTCGCGGCCCGGTTGTTCCGCGAGCGGGGGTTCGACGGGGTCGGCGTCTCCGACCTGATGAAGGCCGCGGGGCTCACGCACGGGGGCTTCTACGGTCACTTCGCCTCGAAGGAGGACCTGATGGCCCAGGCCTGCGCGCGCGCCCTGGCCGGGTCGCTCGACCGCTGGTCCCGCCTCGCGAACGACGCCCCCGAGGGACCGTTGCGTGCGATCGCGGCGTCCTACCTCTCCGCCGCGCATCGCGACCGCCCCGGGGAGGGCTGCCTGCTGGCCGCCCTGGGGACGGACGCGTCGCGGCAGGCGGCGCCGGTCCGCCGCACGGTCACGGAAGGCCTCCGCTCCGTCGTCGCCGCCCTTGCGAAGCTGATCCCCGGGCGGTCGGAGGCGGTGAAGCGGGAGCGGGCGCTGGCCACCTTCGCCTCGTTGGTGGGCGCGATCGTCCTGGCCCGGGCCGTCGACGACGCGGCCCTCTCGGACGAGATCCTGAAAGCCGTCTCGGCGACGATCTCGGGGCCGCCCCCCTCGAGATCGTGACGGTCCCCGCGACGGTGGGGACGGCCGACGCCGTGAAGCCTCGTCGCCGATCCGGATCCCTCGTGAGGACTCGCTGGTCCGACCGTTCACGATCACAGCGAACCCCTCCCCGTTCCCGTCAGTCGGGCAGGGCGCCGGGCGGACCAAGGAGCTCGTCGCCCAGTTCGGCGGAGACGCGGAGGAAATGCTCCATGTCCGGGGCCACGGACGACGGAGCCCCACCCCCCTCGTCCGGCGTGCCGGCCTCGGTGATCAGGCGGGCGAGCCCGCTCGGCGAGGCGACGACCAAACCCCGCCCCGGGGCGTCTCCGGTCGCGGCCACGACGTGGGCCGTGCCGGCGGGGATGGTGAGGTGGTCACCGGGGCGGAGCACGGCCTTGCGTCCGCCGGCCCAGACCGTGAACTCCCCGTCGAGCACGTAGAGCTGCTCGGAATAGGCACCGTGACGGTGCGGCGGGGTCTGCGTGCCGGGAGAGAACCAGCCTTCGATGAGGTCGTAGCGGCCCCCGGTCTCCGCATGACCCGCGAGGATGCTCAAGCGTGTGCCGAAGAGCCAGTAGGTATTTCTCATCGAGCTGTCCTTGTTCTTCATCTTGGTCCTCATCACCAGGAAATCGGTGTCCACCTGCATGGAACGTCAAGGGGCGTGCGGACCCGGAGCCGGGCCGTACTCGAGTCGCGGCGCGACCGACGTCGCGGGACGGCCCCCGCCCAACTCAACGGGGATGACGATGTTGCTCCCGGCCGTCGATGCTTCGCTCAAAGGAGGCGACCGCCTCGTCGGCCCGATCCGCACGCGCGACTGAATGGCAACGATCCATGTCCCGGCTTTGCCTGAGCCCCTGAAATTGGTGGCCAGAGCGAGGAGTGCCAGGCTTACGCAGGAGGCGCACTCCTGAACCCCAGGTCTCATCATCAGACCGTTGGTTTCTGTCCGTTTGCGGTCGCAAGGCCGAGTCGGACGGCACGGCCCTCGAGTTCGAGCCGAACGCCTCCCCGATCAGGTCCGCCGCCCGGTTCAGGCCGTCCGCGGCTTCGATGCTCGACTGCATCCCTTCGGCCCGCTCGCGGTAGGACGGGTCGCCCAGGACCTCGCAGACGGCGTCGCGGAGTCGGTCGACCGTCAGCCGACCGACCGGGATCGACCGGCCGACGCCCGACCACTCGACGCGGGCCCCGACCCCCGGCTGGTCGTTGGTCACCGGTAGGACGACCATGGGGACACCCTGCTCCAGGGATTCGAGGACCGTGTTCAACCCGCCGTGCGAGATCGTCAGGGCCGACCGCCGGATCAGCTCGAGCTGCGGCGCATACCCGACCACGATCGGGTCGCCGGGGAGGTCCCCAAGCGCCGACGAGTCCTGCCCACCGCCGAGCGAGATGACCAGCTGCAAGTCCAGCCCCGCGCACGCCTCGGCGATGACCCGGAAGGCTCGCAGGATCCCGTTCTGGAGCGTCCCCATCGAGGCATATGCCAGGGGGCGGCCCGGGTCGAGGCGCGACCGGGGGAAGTCCACGGGCGCGCGCCCGTCGGCGTCCGTCCAGGGGCCGGTGTGGTGGAAGTGGGGCGTCACGCGGCGGCCCGGCAGCTCTAGGGCAGCCGGCAGTTGCGCAACCTGGGCGAGCCTCGAGAACAGCTCGTTCAACCCTCCGGCCGGGGGCAATCCCCAGTCCCGGCGTTGACGGTTGATCAGCCGCAGGGTCTCCGAGAAGACCCACTCGAAGAGCGCGTTCCCCAGCCGGTTCCGGAGCCTGGCCGCAGGGCCGACGCCGTGCAACCACGGGAAGAATAAGGGCGGGACGCTGGCGTCGAGGTTGAGCGGCAAGGTCACCGCCGCGCTGACGAACGGCAGGCCCAGAAGTTCGGCCACGCTCCCGCCCGCCATCTCGGTTTGATCGACGACGAGGGCGTCGACGCCCTCGTCGCGGATCGCGGCCGGGGCGTCTCGTAGGATCATCATCGAGCTCAGGGTCGCCCGACGGACTGTGTATCGCAGGCCGGCGATCCCCTTGAGCTTGCCGAGTGCCTCGTCCTGCTTGCGGAGCGTGCCCGCGGGGAAGTCCTCCCGGCCGAGTTGGCGGAATTCCAGGCCCGCGGCCCGGATCGGCGGCTCGAGGTCGGCGACCTGGAAGTAGACCACCTCGTGCCCCCGCGATCGAAGCCGCCGCCCCAGGGCCGTGAGCGGATAGAAGTGTCCCGGCGACGGGAAGCTCAAGATGCCGATACGACGCATGGATCGTTCCTCCCTACGAGGTAGCCTGGGTGTTCCTGCCTGTCCTTGGCCACCATGACCCCCGCCGGGCGCAGGTGGACATGGCGAGGATGTCGAGCTTCCGGATCGGCACATCGTCGACCGTAGCTTTTCTGACCATGCATGAAGCGACTCCTATTTCTACTGTTTCCCCTACAACCTCAGCTTGTTCTTCAGTCGAGGCATGATCTTACGAGAACGATGATAATAAAACCGCGCGATCTCGTTGCGTTGCAGCCACCGTGTACTGCGGCGGCTCTCCACGGACGGATCGTTGACGTTGAGGTGTTCCTCGATCGCACCCGCGATCAGTTGACGCAGTCGAGGAGTCGTCAGCGCGGGGGTCTGGATCTTTTCCCCGCCGCGCCTCCTGGTTCAGGAACCACGCGGCGAGCAGCGCCAGGGTTTGATGATGATGCCACGCTCTCCAATTCCTCACCTGATAGTCCCCCAAGCCGGCCTCACTCTTGGCGCGCTGAAAGCATTCTTCAATCCGGTGCGCCGCCTTCGCCACGCGGGCCAGTTCCTTCCGGGGGGTGTCG
>JAFANO010000455.1 GCA_019232645.1 Planctomycetaceae bacterium
GCGGAGGGTGGCGTCGCCGTGCCGTCGGGGGCCCCCGCCTCGAACGCGCCGGGAACGTCGACCGCGACCACAACCGCATCGGCTCCGGTCCGCGGGCGCACGACATCTGTCGCCACATCCATCGACCCGAGGGACGACCTCTCGGTCGCCCCGTCGGCCGGCGTTGCCGACGGACTGATCGACGAATCCGGGGATGCTGTCCGTCTCGCTCCTCCCCCCGTCGTGGGGGAAGGCCGGGGCGGGAGGGCAGGAGGGCATCGACACAGCGGTCGTGCCCGATCCCGAAGCCCTGCCCCTCTGATCCGATCCCTCCCCCACGAGGAGGGATGGGGCCGAGCACGCTCGAAGGGCTTACTTCCGGGTCAGGCCTCGACCCGAATTGCCATCTTCGATGCGAGGACCTCCGACTCCCCCGAACCGTCGTCGAGACGCCGCGGCTCGAACCGACGTGAAGTTTTTCGACGACGCGACGGGCGGGATCTCACCGGGCGGGATCTCACCGGGAGGGACTGGTCCTTCCAGGTCCTCCGTCGCCATACTGGTGACGGTCGATCGGCGACTGCCCGGGACCGTCGGGGCGACGTCCCTCGAAGATCCGGACGACCGATCGCGTTCAGGAATCGGAGTCTCTCCTCCCGAGCCATCGCGGGATCCTGGGGGGCACCCCTTCCCCGTCGCCTGCCGGCGACCGTGCGGGGATGTCATTCCCAGACGATCCCTTTTCCCAAAAAGTATAGATATTATATTAAGGAGAATTCGCGCACGCAATGGGATTCGCACAATCAAGGCACGCCCCTGAAGTTGGAAGGGCGGTCAGTCCACCCCCGAAGCAGCCGGGCGCGCGTCATGGCTGCATCGATCGGCCCGAATTTCCCCACCTGCGGAGGATCTCCAAACCCTCGCCGTCCGTCCCAGATCCCGGGGGACGAGTCGCGACGGTCACTCCTGGACCGGGCCCCATCGAGGCATGCGTCACGCGAGGCGCACCGGCCGAGGCATCCACCCCGGCGAAGGAGGAGGCCAACATATACATAAAATTTTAATATTTATAATATATTAATATTTAAGTATTTTCAAACAAAAGCTTAATAATATCTGATGCTCGAATCCATATAGCATTTTTTCGGTGGGATAAAAAAATGTAATTGACAGGCTCGAACGAGGTCGGCATCATACGATGCTGTCATGCAATCCATGGGGGTGGCGTACGCCCCGGATCCGGGTCCTCCGGGAGGGGCGACCCGGACGCAAGTCGGGGTTTCCCCGACAAGGCCCTAGGACGGGACACCCAGGCTCGATGAAGGAGGTACACCCATGCACCAGCGGCTCTGTGTCTGGTTCTCCTGACACCTCCGGCGTCAGCATCCTGACCGCCGTGGTTGATACCGCCCAGGATGCCTGGTGGGTCGGGTACACACCGACGGCATCTCCGCAGTGAACTGGGCATCGCAGGGTCTTCCCTTTCGATGCACCCTGGGCCGGCCCAAGGTGGGCCGGCGGGATCGTGTCCCTGCAACCAATGGAGTAACTGATGACCTTACGCGGCATTGTGGAAGTCGCAGCCTTGGCCATCCCCATGATGATGGCCTCCAGCTCCGTTCGGGCGGATTATTCTTACGTAACGGCGCCCACCCCGGCCAGCACGACCTTCGGCGGCTCGACCGTTACCCTCTCCCCCATCAGCTCCGTTTCTACACTTACCGGCGCGACGTTCATCAACATCGCCAACGTCGGCGACTCGAGCACGACCGCACCGCCCGCGACCGACACGACCACCATCCCCTTCTCGGTCCCCGTGACGATCACCAACGTCGCCCCCCCAGGCTCGGCGGGCTCGGACACGATCACGTTGAAGGGGGTCCTCACGTTCACCCGCAACGATACTGGTGGTGAGATCAG
This sequence comes from Planctomycetaceae bacterium, assembly GCA_019232645.1. Lineage (GTDB taxonomy): Bacteria > Planctomycetota > Planctomycetia > Isosphaerales > Isosphaeraceae > JAFANO01. The sequence continues at coordinate 1,900 of JAFANO010000455.1, forward strand.
CTCCGCCACCTTCGGCTCCATCCTGAACAATGGCACCATCATCGGCGGCGTGGCGTACACGCTGTCGTCCCCCAGCTACACCCCCCCGACGGTCAACAACGTCACCACGGGTGTTGGCAACTTCAGCTTGCTGGTCACCCCCAGCGCCGTTGTTGCAGAACCGGCCAGCATGGCCATCCTGGGAACAGGCTTGGTCGGCGTCATCGGCTTCGCCCTGCGTCGGCGCAGGGCGGCGAACGCCTGATTCGCCCACACTCGCTGTCAACCGGCCGTGCCTGAGACGGCACGGCCCACTCGCCGGCCCCGCGCCTCGCCGAGCCGCGGGGACCGGGACGTTTTCCCCATCGCGGCCGATCCCGACCGGGATCCTGACCCCCGCCTTCTCCAGCACCGAAATCGCTCGATCCTCGTCCCGCTCTAGATCTTCAGACTTAATGGGGGCCGTCTCGCCGCGTGCGGCGACCGGCGCGGGCGATTCGCGAGGGGTCGCATGCTGTCGAGTCGTCGCCCCATCGCGTTGCATTCCACCCCGCATAGCGAGGATACTGTTCGGGGACGGAGGCCGTGGCCTCCCGAGACGGGACGGACCGGCGTCGTCGCGGACCCGGGCGTCGGATCGAGATCGGTCCCGCGGCGACGGACTCCCGCAATCGCAGTCCGAGAGGCGATCCCATGTCGAAGCCATCGCGAAGGAACCCTTCGGCCCGTCGCGCCGGACCGCCCCGGCGCCGGCCGGGCTGGCTCTGGCCGACGCTCGGCGTGGCGACGAGCCTGGCGGCCATGGGCCTGTACCTGGTCATCGGCCCCGGCGCGGCCCGATCCCGCGCCAGCGACCCGTCCCGGGCCGTCACGGCGGCCCCCGTCGTTCACGAGGTCGTCGCCGAAAATCACCCCGGGTCCGCCACGGACGAACCCTCGAGCTCGCCCGAATCTCCCTCGAAGAACCCACCCGGCCCCGCGCCCGAGGGCATGGCCTGGATCCCGGGCGGCACGTTCTTGATGGGGTCCACCGACGGGACGATGCGCGACGCGCTGCCGGTCCACGAGGTCACCCTCGACGGCTTCTGGATGGACCGGACCGAGGTGACCAACCGGCAGTTCGAACGGTTTGTCCGCGAGACCGGCTACCGAACGGTGGCCGAGCGCCCGCCCGACCCCAAGGACTTCCCCGGGGCGCCGCCGGAGAACCTGGTCCCCGGCTCGCTCGTCTTCACGCCGCCGGTGGGCAAGGTGTCGCTCGATGAGCCCTACTCGTGGTGGCGGTACGTGCCGGGGGCCGACTGGAAGCATCCCGAGGGGCCCGGCAGCGATCTCGCCGGCCGCGAGGACCACCCGGTCGTCCACGTCTGCTGGGACGACGCCATCGCCTTCGCCCGCTGGGCGGGCAAGCGGCTCCCGACCGAGGCCGAGTGGGAATACGCCGCGCGGGGCGGGCTCGAGGGCAAGCGCTACGTCTGGGGCGATGAGTTCCGGCCCGAGGGCCGGTGGCGCGTCAACAACTGGCAGGGGCCGTTCCCCATCGGCAACACCGCCGAGGACGGGTACCCCCGGACGGCGCCGGTCGGCTCGTTCCCGCCCAACGGCTTCGGCCTCGTCGACATGGCCGGCAACGTCTGGGAATGGTGCGCCGATTGGTACCGGCCCGGCTACCCGAGCGGCCCGCGGAAGGACCCGCGGGGCCCCGACTCGAGCGACGACCCGAACGAGCCCGGCATCCCCAAGCGCGTCCAGCGCGGCGGCTCGTTCCTGTGCAGCGACCTTTACTGCACCCGCTACCTCCCGGGTGCCCGGGGCAAGGGCGCGACCGACAGCGGGGCCTCACACACCGGCTTCCGATGCGCCCTGTCCCCGCGCCGGACCCATGAGGGACGGCCCCGATGATCGTGTCTGGTCCCATGCCCCCGTCGAGGGAGAGGGATCGGGGGTGGAGAGTGGCCTCGGGCGCTGGCACAACCGTCTGTCGATGGCCTCCCCGCCCCCTCCCCGGCCCTCCCCCGCAGAGGGCCCGAGCATGACCCACACCTCCACGAACACCAATAGAGCGACGCGCCACGAACTGAGTGGGCGGTTGACCAGATCGAACCCCAGTGGTGAATAAATCCATGGGTTACGTGGACTCGGCACAGGCTCCCTCGACGTGTGGGTCATGCTCAGAGCAAGGGGGAGGGGGGGATACGGACCGGATCCGCGGGCAAATCCGTTCAATGAGACCGCCGTCGCGATCACCCCACCCGGAGGGGCGGACCGCCCGGGTGCTCCCCCGACCGATCACCGGAGGGCCCATCGGTGTGGAAGGCCCGCTTCGCGATCCCGGATCTCCTCGAATCGCTCTATTTCTGGATCTCTTCGGAATTCCTGACGATCCTGGGCTTCGTGCTGGCGCTGGTGCTGCTGGCGCACCTGCTGAGGCAGCAGCGATCGCCGACGAGCACGCTGGCCTGGCTCCTGACGATCCTGCTGCTGCCCTACGTCGGGGTGCCCCTCTATCTGATGTTCGGCGGCCGGAAGATCCGGCGGTTGGCGAGCCGGAAGGAGCGCGTGTACCACTCGCATTCCGGCTTGCGGCGGGTCGACTTCGGGGCGGTCGCGTTGCAGGCCCTGCGGGCGAACCGGGTCCCGCCGCCGACCCAGGGCAACCGGGTGGCGCTGGTCGCCGGGGGCGAGGAGGCGTACGCGCGGCTCGTCCGGATGATCGACGAGGCCGAGCGGACGATCCACGTCACCACCTACATCCTGGGCCGCGACCCGGTGGGCGAGTCGATCCTGGCGCGGCTGGCGGGTCGCGCGTCGGAGGGGGTTGCGGTCCGGCTCCTGCTCGACGACGTCGGCTCGTGGCGGGTCGGCCGGCGATTCCTTACCCCGCTGACCGCGGCCGGGGCGCAGGTCGCCTTCTTCATGCCGATGCTCCACCTGCCGTTCCGGGGCCGGACCAACCTGCGCAACCACCGCAAGATCGTGGTCGCCGACGAGCGGCACGCGCTGACCGGCGGCGCGAACCTGGCGAGCGAATACATGGGGCCGACGCCCGACCCGAGGCGCTGGCGCGACCTGTCGCTGATCCTCTCCGGCCCGGCCGTCCGCGACCTCGAGGAATTGTTCCGGTCCGACTGGAAGTTCGCCACGGGCGAGGACCTGGGGTCTCCCGAGCCGCGCGCCTTCCCCGGGACACCGGCCGACGACGTCCTCGCGCAGGTCGTGGCCAGCGGCCCCGACGTCGAGGGCGACCCGCTCTACGAGGCGCTGGTCTCGGTCATCTTCGCCGCCCGGCGGCGGTTCTGGGTCGTGACCCCCTACTTCGTCCCCGACGAGCTGCTGACCCGCGCCCTCGACCTCGCCGGCCGGCGGGGCGTCGACGTCCGGCTGGTCGTCCCGGCCCGCTCCAATCACCTCTCGGCCGACCTGGCGCGCGGCAGCTACCTCCGCCAGGTCCACGACGCCGGCGGGCACGTCCTGCTCTTCGAGCCGGTGATGCTCCACGCCAAGGCCGTCGTGGTCGACGACGACCTCGCCGTCATCGGGTCGGCGAACATGGACATGCGCAGCCTCTTCCTCAACTACGAGGTCGCCGTGTTCCTCTACTCGAGGGCGCAGGTCGAGGCCACCGCCGCCTGGATGCGCGCGTTGATGGACGAGTGCAAGCTCGGCCTCCCGGCACGGAGCCGGACCCGCGAGCTGGCCGAGAACGTCGTCCGGCTCCTCGCGCCGCTGCTCTGAGGGGACGTGAGGACGACCCGGGACTCTTAATTAGGACGGCCCAGGACGTCTTACTTGAGCCCCCTCGGGGGCGGGTTAAAATGATCAACCGAAGGTCCTCGGGACGACCTGACGACCTGACAAAACCTGGGACATCTCCGGGACCCCGCTTCATCCACCCCGGGTCGGGGCCGGAATCGGAGTCGCTGAAGTTCCTTCGTCGCATCGTTTCCATTTCCGCCCGCGTCCCGAGGCCGGTGCCGCGGGGAGAGGAGGGGGTCAGTGGTCAGCGCCAGGGGATCGCGCATGAGCAGTCCGGACATCCTGTGGTACATGGATGCCATCTTTTACGAGGTCTATGTCCGGGGTTTCTTCGACGCCACGGACGACGGCAACGGCGACCTCAAGGGGCTGACCTCCAAGCTCGACTACCTGCAGGACCTCGGGGTCGACTGCCTCTGGCTGATGCCCATCTATGCCTCGCCGCTGAAGGACGACGGCTACGACATCTCCGACTTCCGCAAGATCCACCCGACCATCGGCACCGTCGAGGACTTCGAGACGCTGACCAAGGCCGCGCACGCCCGGGGCATCCGGGTCATCGCCGACCTGGTGGTCAACCACACCTCCGACCAGCACCCCTGGTTCCAGGAGGCCCGGCGCGACCCGAACTCCCCGAAGCGCGATTACTACGTCTGGAGCGACACCGACCAGAAGTACCAGGGCGTCCGGATCATCTTCAAGGACACCGAGCTTTCGAACTGGACACTCGACCCGATCGCCCGCCAGTACTACTGGCACCGCTTCTTCAGCCACCAGCCCGACTTGAACTACGACAACCCGGCGGTCCGCCGTGAGATGCTCGACATCATCAGCTTCTGGCTCGACCGCGGCATCGACGGCTTCCGGGTCGACGCCGTGCCTTACCTCTACGAGCGCGAGGGGACCAGTTGCGAGAACCTGCCGGAGACGCACCGCTTCCTCAAGGAGATGCGCCGGTTCGTCGACGATCGGTACCCGGGGACCCTGCTCCTGGCCGAGGCCAACCAGTGGCCGATCGACCTGCTCCCCTACTTCGGCGAGGGGGACGAGTTCCAGATGGCGTTCAACTTCCCACTCATGCCACGGGTGTTCATGGCGATCCGCCGCGAGGACAACCGGCCGATCATCGACATCATGTCGCAGATGCCCTCGATCCCGCCGACCTGCCAGTGGGCGCTGTTCCTCCGCAACCACGACGAGCTGACGCTCGAGATGGTGACCGACGAGGAGCGCGACTACATGTACTCGGAGTACGCGCGCGACATCCGCATGAAATCGAACGTCGGCATCCGCCGCCGGCTCGCGCCGCTGCTCGACAACGGTCGCGACGAGATCCAGCTGATGACCGCGATCCTCTTCTCGCTGCCTGGGTCGCCGGTTCTCTACTACGGTGATGAGATCGCGATGGGAGACAACATCTTTCTCGGCGACCGCGACGGGGTGCGGACGCCGATGCAGTGGACCGGCGACCGCAACGGCGGCTTCTCGCGCGCCGACTTCGCGCAGCTCTACGCGCCGCCGTTGATGGACCCCGTATTCGGCTTTCAGG
>JAFANO010000067.1 GCA_019232645.1 Planctomycetaceae bacterium
AAGGGTCAACAAAGATCGTTTTCTTCACAGGCTCTCAGGGCATGCCAACCCGACCGCGAGAGATCGCGACGTTCGTGTGCTCGAGGGGCAGGAGCAGCGCCTCTGGAAAGCGCGCGCTAAATGAAGGACAATGGATGGAGACTCCCGCGGAGGGACTCGGAATGCCGGTCCCTCCGCGGGAGTCTCCATCCATTGTTCCCGGACCCGTGGCGTTGCTCCTCAACGTTCGAAACGCTGCCCCTTTCGAAACGCTGCCCCTTGGGGCGGAAGAGAGGCCGCGCCCAGATACACCGCGAGAGACTCCAGGAATCGACCATGTCGACCATCCCGGCCGGGACTTTGCGCGACTGGGACCACGCGAACCTCTGGCATCCGTTCACGCCCCTGGCCGACTGGGCGGCGGTGGACCCGCTGATCATCGAGCGGGCCGAAGGGGTCTACCTCTTCGACGTCGAGGGCCACCGGTACCTCGACGGGGTCGGATCTCTGTGGTGCAACGTCAACGGCCACCGGCACCCGGCGCTCGACGCGGCGATCCGCGCCCAACTGGACAAGGTCGCGCACACGACACTGCTGGGCGTCAGCCACCCGGGCGCGATCGAGCTGGCGCACCGGCTGGTCGAACGCGCGCCCGAGGGGCTCACGCGCGTCTTCTTCTCCGACGACGGCGCCACGGCGGTCGAGGTGGCACTCAAGATGGCGTTCCAGTACTGGCGGCAGAAGCCCGACCCCGAGCCGAGGCGGACGCAGTTCGTCGCGCTCGACGGTGCGTACCACGGCGACACGCTCGGCGACGTCAGCATCGGCGGGGTCGATCGGTTCCGCGCGATGTTCGCACCGTTGCTGTTCCCGACGCTCCGCGCGCCCAACCCGTACTGCTACCGATGCCCGCTCGGTCTGGAGCGGGCCGACTGCGCGATCGCCTGCCTCGACGCGGTCGAGCGGATCCTGGAGGCGCATCCCGGCGAGGTCGCGGCCATCGTCGTCGAGCCGCTGGTCCAGGGGGCGGCGGGGATGATCGTCCAACCCGAGGGCTACCTCCGCGGGCTCCGCGAGATCAGCCGCGAGCACGACGTGCTCCTGATCGCCGACGAGGTAGCCGTCGGGTTCGGGAGGACCGGGACGCTCTTCGCCTGCGAGCAGGAAGGGGTGACGCCCGACTTCCTCTGCCTGGCCAAGGGAATCACCGGCGGCTACCTGCCGATGGCCGCGACTCTGACGACCGAGGCGGTTTACGCCGCCTTCTTCGGGACCGCCGCCGAGGGGAAGACATTCTCGCACGGGCACACGTACGGTGGCAACCCGCTCGCCGCGGCGGTCGCGCTGGCAAGCCTGCGGGTCTTCGACGACGAGGCGACCCTCGAACGACTCGGCCCCAAGGCCGCCCGGCTCGCCGAGCGGCTCGCCGAGTTCGCCGCCCGGCCGCACGTCGGTGACGTCCGCCACCGCGGGCTGCTCGCGGGTGTCGAGCTCGTCGCCGACAAGGCCACGAAGGCCCCGTACCCCCCGGACGCGCTGGTCGGCCGCCGCATCTGCCAGCGGGCCCGCGATTTCGGAGTGTTGGTCCGCCCCCTCGGCGATGTCATCGTGATCATGCCCCCCCTGGCCATCACCCTCGATCAACTCGACGTGCTGCTCGACGTGCTGCTACGATGTGTGCGCGACGTGACAGAAGGCAAGTCGTCGGGATAGGCCGCGATCCGCCCGGCCCGACCCTCGACTGTCGTCCCGACTCGATGGGGAATGATTTCGATGGCCCTGCCCGGCCTGATCGTGATCGGGACCGACACGGGGGTAGGGAAGACCCGCGTGGCCGCGGCGATCGCGCGGGTCTTGCGTGAAGAAGGCCGCCGCGTCGGGGTACTCAAGCCATTGGCCACCGGTGCGACCCGCGCCGGGGACGACTGGCGGTGTGACGACGCCGAGATCCTGGGCGAGGCCCTCGGGGTCGCGATCCCTCGCGAGCGGATCACCCCGCTCGTATTCGAGGAACCCCTGGCCCCGTCCGTCGCCGCCCGGAGGCTGGGAAAGTCCCTGGACCGGGAGCACGTCGAGCGTGCCACGAGAGAGGCGCTCGCCTGGTGGGCCGGCCGCGCCGAGGTCATGATCGTCGAGGGGATCGGCGGCCTGCTCACGCCCGTCGCCGACGACGCGACCCTGGCCGACCTGGCGGTCGCGCTCGACTACCCGGCGGTGGTCGTGGCCCGCCGCGGGCTCGGCACGTTGAACCACACCCTCCTGTCCGTCGAGGCCGCACTCCGACGCGGGCTCCGGGTCGCGGGCGTCGTGCTCAATTCCGCCCAGCCCGACGCCGGTACCATCGCCGAGGCCACCAATGCCTTCGAGCTGGCCCGACGCCTCGACGCGATCCCCATCCTGGCCGAGCTCCCGTATCACGACGACCCGGCCATGTTAACAATCGCCCTAAGTTGCGTGGATTGGTACCGTAGGGCACAATTGCCGAGGCACTCGACGCCGATCAATGGTTGAAGGGCCCGTCATCCTCGAGGAGCCCCGGAGTCCGAGGATTATCCCTTGTTCCGGGAAGGGGTCGGGTTGAGGGCGAGTCGATCCGTCGACCGAGGAGAGGAGACCCATGACCAGCGAAACGATCGAACTCCCGCCGGGAGAGCCGGATCACGACAGCCCCCGGCGCGATCCGCCGTCTTCGTCCCGGACCTCCGGCGAGCCGAGGCCTCCGGGCGAGCGGACCTCCAGCAACGACGAACTGAGCGAGCTGGTATCGGAATTGGCGACGAAACTCGATCGGCTGCCGGGCCCGTACTCGACGAAGGAGCCATCCTCGGCCAAGCCGCCCCCGCCGGCCCCCGAGGCCCCGGTCGCGAAGCTCGAGCCCGAGGGGCAGGAGCCGGAGTCGTTTGACGCGGTCGAGGCCCTGAATGCGTTCCTGTCGGCGACACCCGTAGTGCCGGTGACTGCGTCGACCGCGCGGCCGACCGTCGCTGCCGAGCCGTTGCTGGTCTCGCTCGACACTTCTCCGGAGATCCCGTCACTTCCCAAGCCGCCCTCCGAGGACGTCGCCGCGGAGACCTCCTCCCCGGGCTCGTTCAAGGCCTTCCCCGCCCTCGATCTGGGCGACCCCCTCTCCCACGCAGCCAGGGCCGAATCGCCGAAGAAGGCGGAGCCGGAGGAGGACGACGAGGAGTATGATGAGAACGAGTCCCCGCGCGGGGCGTCGTGGCCGTTCATCCTGCTTTTGAGCTATGCGAGTGCCGTCACGATCGGCCTGATCTGGGTCCTCTGGGGCGGCCTCAAGATCCGCGAGAGCGAGGAGGACGACTTCCCTGCGGCCAGCACCGCCCCCGACCCCGGCCGCCGGGCCGACCTGTCGCGAAAGGTCGCCTCGCCCCCCTCGATCGCCTCCGACCATCGGACGACCCTCGGCAAACCGCTCCGGATGGGCTTGCTCGAGGCCACCCCGCTGGGCATCTCCTTGGGCAAAGTGAGGCTCCAGCGCTCGTTCGATCCCGCGCAAGGACGCGACGGCGGCGACAACGCCCTGAGGCTCAAGCTCCGGCTCGAGAACGTCTCGACCGACGCCATCTTCTTCCCGCTCGACGAAGCCTTCCTCCGCGAGAATGAGCGCCGCCAACTCGACAGCTCCATCGAGACCTCCGACGGCCTCCAGATCGAGATGTTCCCGCTGGCCGTCGCGAGCGAGTGGTCGATCGTCGGCCAAGAGTTCCGCGAGCTCAAGCCCGGCCAGTCGTACGAGACCGAGGTCGTCAGCGCCCCCGACGTCCAGGGCCACGTGACGCCCGAGATGACCTGGCGCCTCCGGCTCCGGACCGGCATCAACCAGACCGACACCATGGGTGTCCGGTTCCGAGAGGACCAGATCCATTAGAGCCACCCACAGGATGGTCCTTCACCCGACATTTTCCGGGGGAGGAGCCTCCTTTCTTTGTCCCCCTTCGGGTGAGCGCCGGGGTGAGAGCACCTCGGCTTCGATCATCGCCAACCTGTTGTGGTATGGAGCCAGCCCGGCGGGCGGAGCCGGTCCCCAGCCGGACCGCCGCATGATAAAATCGGGGCCGATGGGGGATCCCGCTGGGGAGTCGGCAGGTCTCCACGAAGCGGCCGAAGCATGGACCACAGGGAACGGCAAGGATCGGTCGCATCGTGGTCTGCTTTGGCAATGCCCCCCACCTCGTCCATCCTGCCGGCTCTGCTGACCCTGGCCGCCCTGATCCACCCCCTGGCCCTGGTGTTCGGTCGCCTCGACTGGCGGATCGACCTTTTGACCCATTTCTCAGAGCCCGCGCTGGCGGTCACGCTGGTGGCGCTGGGGATGGTCGCATGGCGGCGGTGGCGATGGCTGGCGATGGGGCTGGTGGGGCTGGCCGCGTTGCAGGGGGCAGCGATCCTTCGGAACGAGTGGGGCCATCCGGTCGAGCCCGACCCACGATCGCCGGCGTGGCTCCGGATCCTCATGGCCAATGTCCTCAAGGACAACGACCGCTACGACGACCTCGCCCGGCTGATCCGCCGCGAGCGGCCCGACGTCGTCGGCCTGGTCGAGTATGCCCCCGGCTGGCCCGAGGGGCTGGCCGACATCCGTCGCGAGTACCCCTACCGCGTCGAGGCCCCCACCGGCTCCAAGGGCCTGGCCCTCTGGTTCCGCGCGCGGCCCCTGGCGATCGACCTGCCCGAGTCGCCGATGCCCGGCGCGTGGCCCTTCCTCCACGCGTCCTTCGAGTTCGAGGGCCGAACCCGCCATCTCTGGCTGATCCACCCCAGCCTGCCGTTCGTGCGGTGGAATACCCCCGAGCTCGCCGCGCTGGCCGAGCGGATCAGGCGGACGGGGGGCTCTCGGATCGTCGTCGGCGACATGAATTGCACCGAGGGCTCGCCCCACTTCGCCGACTTCCTCCGCACTGCCGGCCTGCGCGACAGCCGCCTCGGGTTCGGGAGGCAGCCGAGCTGGCCGACCGACTGGCCCTACCGGATCGCACTCGACCACGCGTTCGTCTCCGACGACCTGGCCGTCCTCGATCGCCGGCTGGGCCCGATGATCGGGTCGGATCACTTCCCCCTGGTCCTCGACCTCGCCCCGGCCTCGGGTACCAGCGCCGCGGCGAGTTCGGAGAGGTAGGGCAGGGGAGCCGGAGGCTCGGGGACGGGAGAGTCGGCGAACTTGGCGCGATCGGCCTGGCGGAGCAGGTCGATCAGCTCCTCGGCCCGCCTGGTCCCCAGCGCCTCGGCGAGTTCTGGAGCGTCAGACATCTCCTCGTTCGTCTTGGCCCGCCACGAAGCGCCGAACCGCTCCGCCAGGACTCGGCGAATCGCCCTGGAGAAGATGATCCAACGCTCTCGAGGAGATTCGGGGAGGACTCTGGGCAATCCGTATCTCGCCGAACGCTCGGCTCGAATGCGCCGGCGGCGCGCACGACGCCGCAGGGACAGCAGGAGAGCCGCGAGGGTGACGGCCAGCAACGCCAGGCCGGCAATCGACAGCGTGATCGCGACGACGGGCGATTGCGGCGCGGGCAGCGGCTCCGGGCCGGGGTTGGGGCGCGGGGGCACATAGACGGCCGTCGCGAGGGGGTTCACGGCCCGCCCGGATGGGCCGTCAGGCCCGAGAAGAGGCGGATCAGCGGGCCGATCGGGTCGTCGCCGGTCGCGATCTCGAAGCCGGTCAGGCCGGCGGCGGCGCACCAGCGGCGATAGTCCGACCGCCGCCGCCGCGCGGCCTCGGCATAGGCGTCCCGGACCCGGGCCGAGCCCGAGTCGACGACGCGACAGATCCCGAGCTCGGCGTCCTCCACGTCGATCAGCCCGGCGTCCGGC
>JAFANO010000625.1 GCA_019232645.1 Planctomycetaceae bacterium
AGACCTGGTGTCCGCCAAGGCCCAGATCGTAGGCCTGGAGGCGCTGGGCGGGTCCCTACGATGGCAACTGCAAAGGGCCATGGAGCAGGTGGCCAACCAGATCGCCAACCTTCGAGCGAATGTGGCGGCTTACGAGAGCAGCAAGGCGACTCTGGCGCTGGCGCGGGCCAACCTCAAACGGGGCGAGGAACTCGCCCCGAGCGGGAGCATCAGCAAGGAAGAACTCGACGTGCGCCGGCAAACGGTCAAAGTGGATGAGGCGGCTGTCAACCAAGCCCTGCAGGCAGTCTACGCGACCCGGGCCAACCTGGGCCTTCCCGACCAGCCGGCCAAGGGCCACGACCTGACCGAGGTCCCGCCGGATCTCGAACAGACTTTTTCCGGAGTCCGGACGGCGCTGTACAGCCTGGTCCAGACCACGGCCCAGGTCGGCTTGCCCATGGCCCGCGATGTCGAACAGGTCACCCCGAGCCGATTCCTGGACGAGTTCCGCAAGCGGGACGCCAAAGGCGACCTCGACCGCGTCCTCAAAGAGATCGTCCCGAACGCGCCGGCCGTCAAGCAGGCCGAGGCCAAGCTCCTCGAGGCCCGCCGCGATCTGGATCAGGCCCTGCTGCACCTCCGCTACTGCGACATCGTCAGCGAGATCGATGGCGTGGTGACCAGCCGCAACGTCAACCCCGGCAACAACGTCTCCGTGGGGCAGAGCCTGATGGCCGTCCGCTCGCTCACGGAGATCTGGATCGATGCGAACTTCAAGGAGACCCAACTGGCGGACCTGCGCATTGGCCAGCGTGTGCGCTGCGAGGTCGATATGTACGGCAGCCGGCGTGAGTTCGAGGGCCGCATCACCGGCTTCACCATGGGGACCGGTCAAACCCTTGCCCTGCTCCCTCCGCAGAACGCCACGGGCAACTTCGTGAAGATCGTCCAACGGTTGCCGGTCCGGGTCGAGCTGACTCACTACGACCCGGACAAGGTCCCCGTGTTCGTCGGCCTGTCGGTGGTCCCCTACGTGTACTACAAGGAACGGCCCACGGGGCCGCACGCCGGAGCCGTCTTGCAACCGCTTTACCCACTTCCGCAAGGCCCCACCGTGCCCAACGCCGGGGAAGCCTTGCGACCGGTGGCCCCCCTTCCCCATGGCCCCAGCGGCCCTTGATGGATGAAGGATGAAACAGGAGAGGTCTTCGATTCATCCGTCACCCTCGATCGTTCCGAAGGAGCCCCCGCATGAGCAGCGCGGCCCTTACGCCGACCGCGGTCAGCCGCCCGGCGATCAACCCCTGGTTGGTCGCCGTGGCCGTGGTCATCCCCACGTTCATGGAGGTGCTGGACACCACGATCGCCAATGTCGCGCTGCGGTACATCGCCGGCGGCCTGTCGGCGTCGAACGTCGACAGCGAGTGGGTCCTTACCAGCTACCTGGCCGCCAACGCCACCATCCTGCCGATCTCGGGCTGGATCTCGGCCCGCCTGGGCCGCCGCAACTACTTCCTGCTGTCCATCGCCGTCTTCACCATCGCCTCGGGGCTGTGCGGCATGGCCACCAGCCTGGAGCAGATCATCCTGTTCCGGGTGCTCCAGGGCCTGGCCGGCGGCGGGCTCCAGCCCTCCAGCCAGGGGGTCCTGCTGGACAGCTTCCCGCCCGAGAAGCAGGGCTCGGCCATGACGATGTTCGGCGTGGCGGCCCTGATCGCGCCGGTCGTCGGCCCGACGCTGGGCGGTTATCTCACGGTCAACTACAACTGGCGCTGGATCTTCCTCATCAACCTCCCGGTCGGCGCCATCAGCTTCCTGGCGTGTTACCTCCTGGTCGATGACCCCGATTACCTCAAGAAGGAGCGGGCCGAGCTGCGTCGCCAGCCGCTCAATTTCGACTACATCGGCCTGGGGCTGCTCGCTCTGATCATGTCCTGCTGGGAAGTGATGCTCAGCAAGGGGCAGGAATGGGACTGGTACAACGACCCCTTCTGGCGGGTGCAGACACTGTTCATTCTGTTCGTGCTGGGGCTGGGCGGCCTGATCTTCCGGGAGATGCGGATTGCCAACCCGGTGGTCGACTTCCGGCCGCTGGGCGAGCGCAACCTCGCAGCCTCCTGCATCATCATCTTCTGTGCGTACGGTGTCCTCTACGGCGCCAGCACGGCCCTGCCGGGCTTGCTCCAGTCCCTGTTTGGCTACGACGCCTTTGTCTCCGGTCTGGTGATGTCACCCTCCGGCTTCTTCTCCATCATGATGATGCTGGTCGTCGGCGTTCTCCTTGGGCGAGGCACCGACGCCCGCTGGCTGATCGCGGCGGGCCTGCTCGTCATGGCTGCCGGGAACTATTGGATGGCGCTGATGAACCTGTACATCAGCCCGGGGCAAGTGATCTGGCCGCGAGTGATGCTGATCGTCGGCCTGTCGATGATCTTCGCCCCGATCAACGTGGCAGCCTTCATGTACACTCCCAAACATCTGCGCGGGGCGGCGGTCGGCCTGATGGCTCTCCTCCGCAACGAGGGGGGCAGCGTCGGCACGTCGATGTCCCAGACGATCCAGCAACGACGCGAGCAGTTTCACCTGGCACGTGTGGGCGAGAACCTGGGCCCGCTGAACCCACACGTGCAGTCCTTTTTCAATGGAGGTAAAGCCTTCTTCATGCAGCGGACGGGCGATCCAGCCCGGTCGCAGCAGATGACCATCCAAGGGCTTGCCGATCTCCGCCAGCAGCAGGCGGCGTCCATGGCCTACTTCGACGTCTTCTGGCTGTTCGCCGTCCTGGCCGTGGCGCTTGTCTTTCTGGTCCTGCTCATGAAGCGCTCGGTGGCCGAGAAGGGGGCCCACATCGCCGCGGAGTAGACCGGACCGAATGGGTGAAGTGAGAAGCTCGGCGACCTCGTTGTGCGCGCTTTGCCGGGTTTCGCTCAGATCGGCGCGCGGGCCCGACCGATATTTCCGTCTGTGCAGATCGTTCTCGCTCTGTCGAGGACAACGTTTTCGTGCGGGAAGCACTGAACGAACTCTCACGACGGAAATGACGTATGAGATGGCGACTCCCCTGCGGGGCATGACGCCTGCCGAACCTCTCAGCCTTACCTTCCGCGCCGGGCCACGCTGGCCGGCCTGGTTGTCGCGGTCTCGCTCAATAGCGGATGCATCGCGACCGGCCCC
>JAFANO010000696.1 GCA_019232645.1 Planctomycetaceae bacterium
CCCGACGATTGCATGCGGGCCTTGTCCTTGGCTGTGGCTCGACAGGATGGAACGAACAAGGTTAGGCTAAGCAGTGCTTTCCACGATTTCGAGCCGGTTCTCTCCGCGGCGCGCGGCGCCCCTGTCGCCCGAGCGGCGCACTGCCGAGTCGGGTCGCCTTCAATCGCCGCCGCTTGACTCCACCGGCTGGATCGCTGGGCGCTCGATCACTCTCCCCGACGATCGCTCATGCCACTTTCTCCTCTTCTCCCAGCCACTGCGACAGGAGCCGACGGATTTCCGGGGCGTGACGCCGCAGCAGCCGCTCCACATCGAGCACGCTCGGACGCTCCTTCTTCCGATCCCAGGGCGGTGGCGACCACCAGTCCGGCACCCCCGCCGCGTCCAGCCGGAACTGGAGCAGCCGCAGCAGGCTCAACGTCACGCATTGCGCCTGCGTCGTCCGCTCGATCGGCTTCCTCGTCCACGCCCGGCACTCCTCCCAACCCAGCCGCTGCTTCAGGTCCCGGAACCCGTCCTCCTGACGGAACCGGGCGCAGAACAGCTCCACCATCTGCAATCCAGTCAGCTCCACAGCCGAGGTGACCAGGGTGAATCGCTTCTTGTACCCCTCGACCCGAGCGACCACCGCCTTGACCGGCACGTCGTGCCCCATCACCCGCCAGAGGCAGACGATCTCCTTCCACAGCACTTTCCGCCTCCGCCCGTAGAGGAAAGCCTGGCCCTCCTGCCACCCCCTCGCCCAGCGCCCTCCCTGGCGGGGCGGTGGCAGCTTCTTGCCCCACTTCGGCATCGGCCCCCGCTGGCCCGGGAGCCGCTCCGTCGGCGGCAGGGCATGCAGCCGGGCGTCGTGCCGCAGCCTCGTCAGGAACTCGATCCGGGGTGAGCCGTCCTCGGGCACGACCAGAGGCCGGACCACGCTCTTCAACGCATAGCCGCCGTCGAAGACGCCCAGATGACGCCCTGTAATGAGGCGGCCCTGCTCCCGCAGCAGTACGACCGCCCACTCGCACTTGGTCCGGAACGGCTCGGTCTGGCGGGAGGCGGCGGACCGGAGGGGCAACTGCGCCTTGCGGAAGAAGAGCCGCCCGGAGAGGGGCAGGAACCAGGCGGGCTGGTCAGGGTTGTGGAGCAAGGCCCCAAGGAGGACCCAGTTGTGCGCTCGGACGGTGGTTGCCCGGTTGGGACAGCGGGCGGTGTACTCGTGGAACGTGCAGGTACCCCAGACGTCGGGGCTGTTGCGGTGGACCTTGGTGTCGTCCACGGCCGAGATGTGGTAGCCGTGCCAGAGCCGGCCCGGAGCTTTCTCGACCAATCGGGTCAGGGTATTGACGACGTAATCCGTGTGCCAGGCGCCGTACTCAGCGAAGGTCTCCAGTGCCTTCCAATCGGCGAGTCGCTCGATGGCGGTGACCGACTGCGTGACGGTGTGCTCTTCGGGGTTGATCGCCAGGGCGGTGATCCATTCGGCGAACCGGCGGAAGCCGGGGCGGGTGAAGGCCCAGGCGAAGGACTTCAGCAGGGCTTGCCAGAGGTCCCAGAGCAGAGTAGCCTGCCGCATGGGGCGTCTCCTGTTGCGGTGCCAGAGGGGTCGTAACCACCCAGCAGGTTTCGCTCAGGAGGCGCTCAACTCAAGGGGCGACAGAGGTTCAGTTGAAGTACAGTTTTTTCGGGAAACTACTGCTTACTGGGTCACCGTGGGGATGCCCAGGCGCTCCTCCTCCTCCTCGAGGATGATGATCCGGGGCGTGACCATCAGCATGAGGCTGGAGGTCACGCGGCTGATGCCGATGTTGCGGAAGAGGCGATTGATCAGCGGCGTCTTGGACAGGACCGGCACGCCGAACTCCTGCCGTTCCTCGTTGAGCCGCTTGACGCCGCCGAGCAAGACGGTGCCACCGTCGGGCACGGTGACGGTCGTCGAGACGGTGGTGAAGTTGAACTGGGGAAGCTGGATGGTGCCGTTGATCGCCGCGGAGCCGCCGCCGAGGCCGCTGCCGCCGACCGCCGCCGGGACCTGGATCGTGGTGAAGCTCTCGATGACGGTGAAGACCGGCGCGAGCGTCATCCGGACGTAGCGGCGGTCGGCCGAGACGACCGGGGTCACGAGCAACTGGACGCCGTTGGGGAAGGACGCGACGGTCGGCAGGAAGGCGACCGAGCCCGGTCCGACAATCGGGATCAGCGACTCGACGAAGTTGATCTGGTCGGTGTTGACGATCGTCGCCGGGGCCCCGTTGAACGTAGTGACCTTCGGCGCCTGCAGGATGTTGGTCCGCTGGTCGCCCTGGGCGGCGGTGAGGAACAGGTAGACCTCCAGGTCGCTGAGAAAGGCGATCCCGAAGGTGGCACCGGCGCCCGGAATGTTCGTGGTCGGGGCGGCTAGGGCGCCGCTGCCCTGCAGGAACTGCATCGCCAGGTTGGGCGTGAAGGTGGCCCCGCCGGCGCCGACGCTGGAGGTGCCCACGGTGAGCGGCAGCCGATTGCCCAGCGCGTAGTCGCGGATCGGGTTGACGATGTAGTTGGGGGTGGCTGCTGGGGTGCTCGTGGTGCTCGCGGTGGAGGTGCCGAGGCCGCCGAGGCCGCCGCCGTTCTGGCCAGCAAGGCCGGTGGTGCTGGTGGTGGTGCTGGTGGTGCTGGTGGTGCCGGTGGTGAGGTTGGCGAGGCCAGTCGTCGTCCCGGTCGTTGTGCTCAGGCCGGGGGTGTTCGTGAAGATCGAGGTCGCCGGGTTCGGGACGGCGAACGTGCTGTGTTTACCGACCGTCTTCGAAAGGATGTCGAAGTCGAAGTTGACGGCGATATACTCGAAGAACGTGTCACTGAGGGTGATGAACCGGACCTCGATCGAGACCTGCAGGTCCTGGAGCCGGCGGAGTTGCCGGAGCAGGTCGGCGATCTGGTCGTGGATCTCGGCCGTGTGGCGGATGATCAGGCTGATGCTGAGGAAGAACGGGGTGATCGAGCCGATCGGCTGCGCCTGGTCGAGGCCGCCGCCGTCGCCGCCGCCGAATCCGGCACCCATACCGTAGGCCCCGGAGGCGTCGTTGCCCGAGAGGTCGTTGACTCGCCAGGTCCCCGGCGCGATCGTGGCGGTGATCAACTGGATCAACGGGGTCATGTCCACCTTGGGCCGCTCGCCCGCGGTCGCCGTCGCGCCGCTGCCTCCGCCGATCGAGGTGGCACCGTTGGCCAGGGTGACCGTCTGCGCCTGGAGGCGGTTCGGGTCGGTCTGGGTAGGGGTCTGCGGGTTATAGTTCGACTTCGGGTCGGCCGGGTTGCCCACGGGCTTGCCCGGAGGGATGATCAGGTCGCCGACGTAGTACGTCTTGGGGAATGTCTCGCGGAGCGAGGACTGCGGGCTCGTGATCATGAGCACCTCGTCCTCGACCTTGTAGGTCAGCCCCAGCGGACGGAGCATCAGCTTCAGCGCCGTCTTGAGCTGGATGTTGCTGGCCGTCAGGGTGACGGGGGTGGCGTAGGAGACCTCGGCATCGCTCAGGGCCTTGGGGTCGAGGACGAGGTTCAGCCCGGTGTAGTTGGCCAGGAAGTCGATCGCCTCCTTCAGCGGCTGCTTGTCCATGTTGACCGAGACCGGCTCCTTGAGCTTGGCCTCGATCGCGAGCGTCCTGGAGTCCTTCTTGGGCTCGAGCGCGGCGTTGATCCGGAGCCGCTCGCGGGTCAGGTCCTTGAAGTCCTTGGCGTACGCGATGCCGCGGAGCTGGGCCTCGGGGTTGGCGATCGACGCGGCGTCGGCCTCCTGGAAGGCGATGACGGCGGCGTTCTCCTTCTGGTTGCGGATCTCCAGGTCACGCTTGTAGCGTCGTTCCATCTTGGCCTTGAAGGCGAGGATCGTGGCGGCGACCTCGTTGGGGTCGATCTCTTGGGCCATCGTGGCGTACTTCTCGGCCGCATCGTACTCGCCCTTGGCGTAGGCGGTGGTGGCCCGGTCCATCATCTCCTTCATGCGGGCCTGCTTGGCCTTGTCGGCCTCGAGGATCCGGAGCCGCTTCTGCTCGATCTCGGCGCGGTACGCCCTGTCCTGCATCTTGGCCTCGAAGGCGATCTTG
>JAFANO010000708.1 GCA_019232645.1 Planctomycetaceae bacterium
CTCGACCCCGCGGCGTTCGCCCGGGCGTTCGGCCGGTGGATGGCGTCGGCGCGTTCGCCGCCCAGCTCGCCCGCTGGCGGGGGGCCCACGTCAGCGCGACGGCCTCGGCACGCCACCACGACTTCTTGCGCGGGCTGGGCGTCGAGACGGTGATCGACTACCGGACGACACGATTCGAGGAGGTGCTCCGCGACGTGGACGTCGTGCTGGATACGATCGGCGGAGACACGTTGGAACGCTCCTGGCGCGTCCTCCGGAGGGGCGGGACGCTCGTCTCCCTCGCGGCCGAACCGGCTCCGGAGCCGGCCCGGGACGCCGGGGCCCGCGGGATCTACTTCATCGTGGAGCCGAGCCGGGCCCAACTCGTCGAGATCGCGCAGCTGATCGACGCCGGCCAGATCCGGCCGGTGCTGGACGTGGTCCTGCCGCTGGCTCGGGCGCGTGAGGCGTTCGAGCGGGGGCTGGCCGGGCACGTCCGGGGGAAGATCGTCCTCCGGGTCGATGATCCCGAGGCGATGCCCTGAGGGATGCGGCCAGCCGTTCAAGAGGTCTACCTTGACGATACGCTCATTTCCAACCTCGCAGGAGTCAGCCATGAATCGGACATTCCTCGCATTGGCCGTCTGCGCCGCCGTCGGGATCGGCGGGATGGCGCTGGCCCGGCACGACGAGAAAGACACGGCCAAAGTGACCGACCTCTCCCGGCGGGACATCGTCGAGAAATTGGACGGGAAGGACGCCAGGGTGACGGTGGAGGAGGTGGCGATCGAACCCGGCGGACGGGTCGCTCCGCACCGCCACACCGGGCCGGTGTTCGGGTACGTCCTGGAAGGCGAGTACGAGCACGCCCTCGACGACGACCCCGTCACCACCTATAAGGCCGGGGACACGTTCTACGAGCCGTCCGGGTGCGTCCACCGGGTGACGAGGAACCCGAGCGCGAGGCAGAAGACGCGCCTCCTCGCGGTGATCCTGCACCCCCGCGACGCCGAGAAGGTCACGGTCCCGGAGGGGGCCGCGAAGACAGACTGACCGGACGCCTCCCGGGGACGACACCCCGAACCGGGCAGGCCGCCGCCGGCGAGCGTACGTCCTGGGCGAGCCTGGCGAGTCGCTGTTCCCGGCCCTGTCGGTCACCAGCGTCGGCGGGCTCCGGCTCGACCGCGAGGACGGGGCGATGCGCGCCATCGTCGAAGAGACCCGCGCCGACGGCCATCGGGTGGTGAGAGCCAAGGGATATACCGACTACGCCGTCGCCATGAGCGCCGCCCTCGTTGAGAAGCGTTATTTATGTAGGCCCGGTTCCCTTCCGTGCAGACCCCCAGCGGCGTATTCGAGGCGCGTCCGAGGTTGTCTTTACGAAGGTCCACGTCTAGTGAGTTGCGATCGGTCCATACAAACGGAATACCGGCGAATTCACCAGTCTAGCTCGTGTCGACTCGATCGGACTGCGCGCGTCGGTCCGACACACCGACGCATTCTCGAACTCTGCCAGACTGGTTTGGGCATCGTGCCTCGAATGCGTTTTCCGCCCGGGAAAGGCGAACTCGGCCCAAGCCGGTCCGCCTCGAAACCAAACCGAGACTGCCCGCGGCAAAACATTGTGTCGGGATTTCGCGGCACAGCCTCATGTCGGGCGACATCATCAGCCCCCCTGAGGGGTCTGCCAGGAGGAGCCGACTCAATTGCATGTAAGAGGGCAGTTTGGGCTCCGTGAAGACGACGACCGCTGGGGCACTAACCCCGGAACGTGTTCCAGATCAGGTGGAGCCCCAGGGCCGCGGCGATGCCGAAGCCGGTGTAGGCGAGCGAGGCGGGCCCGACCCGGAGGACCAGCGACGAGCCGACGATCAAGCCCGCCAGCACGATCCCGGCCGCCAGCGTGTTGCTGGCACGCGTGAGCTGCTTGACCAGGCTGTCGAAGTTGTGCAGATCGAAGTGCACCGTCAGCGTGCCGCGCTTGATCGACATCAGCGACTGGCTCAGGACGTCGGGCAGGAGGGTCGCGATCCGTTGCAGGTCCTCGGCGGTCCTCGCCGACTGGGTCAGGACCCGCCACGGGTGATAGCGCCTCAGGGTCAGGCGGCGGATGAACGGATGCAGCTCGGCGCCGATGTCGAAGTGCGGGTCGAGCGCGCGGCCGACCCCCTCGATCGTCACCATCGACCGGATCAGCAGGACCAGGTCGGGCGGGATGTGCAGGTGGTGCGTCCGGATGAAGGAGATCAGCTCGCCGAGCAGCTTGCCCAGGTCGATCGTGTCGAGGGTCAGCTCCGAGTACGAGGCCACCAGCTCGGCCGCGTCGCGGCGGAGGGCGCGGGGGTCGACCTGCTCGCCCCGGATCTCCAGCGCGTCCATGGCGCGGAGGACGCGGTCGGTGTCCTGCGCCATGAGGCCCGTCAGGAGGTCGGCGATCCGCTCGCGGTTCCTGGCGTCAAGCTGGCCGAACATCCCGTAGTCAAGCGGCGCGATCACTCCACCCGGCAGGACCCGGAGGTTGCCCGGGTGGGGGTCGGCGTGGAAGAAGCCGAGGTCGAAGATCTGCGTCAGGAGGATCCGTGCCCCCCGGACCGCGACCTTCGCCGGATTGACCCTCATCCGCTTCAGGCCGGCGAGGTCGTTGACGCTCACCCCGCCGATGTACTCCATCGCCAGGACGCGCGAGGTCGAGTACTCCGGGACGACGTACGGGATGTGCGCCGTCGGCTCGCTGGCGAACTGCGCCTGGCAACGCTCCATGGTCCGGCGCTCGACGGCGAAGTCGAGCTCGCGCTTGAGGCTCCGCTCGAACTCGCGGGCCAGGGCCGTCGGGGCGTAGGGGGCCAGGAACGCCAGCCGCCGCTCGGCCAGTTGCGCCAGGTTCTTGAGGATGTCGAGGTCGGCCTGCACCACCTTGTCGATCCCCGGCCGACGGATCTTCAGGGCGATGACCCGGCCGTCGCGAAGCGTGGCGCGGTGGACCTGCGAGATCGACGCCGAGGCCACCGGCACCGGGTCGATCGAGCGGAGGAGTTCCGACGGTGGCCGGCCGAACTCCTCGGTCAGGATCGCCTTGGCCTCCTCGAACGCGAACGGCCGGACGTCGTCGCGGAGCGCCGCCAACTCGCTGGTGTAGGCCTCGGGCAGCAGGTCGGGCCGCGAGCTCAGGAGCTGCCCGAGCTTGACGAACGTCGGGCCGAGGTCCTCGCAGATCAGTCGGAGCCGCCGCGCGCGGTCGTGGGGCGGGATCTCGTCCCCCAGCGCCACCCGCTCGAGTGGCCGGACCAGCCCCTCCAGGTGCAAGGCCGAGACGACATCCTGGTAGCCATAACGCATCAGGCTCGCCAGGATCTGGCGATAGCGCGGCAGGTCGCGGAGATGGTTGACGGTTTCGCGGATCAAGGCGCCCCTCTTCTTTCGCTGAGGGTCCGACGTCCACCCCCGCCGCGGTCGAGCGGCCGATCGGGGGCGTGCCCCGCCCCGGCGCCAGGATGCGCGAGGGGTGTTTCTCTTGCAATCCCTTTGCCAATACGATACATTTGAGCCCATCGATTGCATTATCGCTCGGTGTGGGGAACGGGAACCCTTTCATGCCCACCCAGAATCAGACGGGGGTCCGCCCCCTGGAAACGCCCGACGACTTGTCCGAAACACGCCTCGAAGCCGTCGGCTTCGTCTTCCACGGGACGGTCCCACAGTCCGGCGGGAAACGCGGAGCGGTCAAGGCGGGAACGAATCTCCTCCACTTCGCCCGATGCGCCAAGCTCGACAGGGCCGGCGAGGGAGAGACCAAAATTTGGTTCCGGACCATCAACATTGCCAAGGATCATCTCGACGAGATGGTCGGCCAACATCGCTGGAAATGGTGTAAAGTCTGCGAACGGGAGATTACCCAGAAGATCCTCAACGAGCGATAGCGACCCTTCGCCCCTCTCCTCCTCGGCCCGAGTCGAGGACGATTCCGAAGGATTTCGCCCCGTAACCGGGGTGTGTTCCTGATCGTGCCCTCTCCGAGAGCCGCAAGCATCCATGCGTGACTGAGATCGTGCGGGAAAGCCCCTCTTCCACGGGGCCCGTGGGTCTACGGAGTGCAACCCAGCGAGGTCGGGGCCGGGATTCCCGGCGGGATGCGTTGCGCCGTCCCACTCGAGCAAAGAGGCCAGTACCCTTTCCGGATCGCCCCCGACGATCATCGCCGCTTCACGTGGACCGTTCGCGACACGCGCGGGATCGTTCGCTGCGGTGTCGTCGCCTCGAGACACGAGAGATGACTCGGGTGCCTCGCCGTCCCGGGCCTGATTGCGGCATCACGCTTGCACGATGATGTCGCTGAGCGTGGCGTGCGAGGAATTCATGAATCTCGAGCTAACGGGGATTCCTCATGAGGCGAACAACGCTGGCGATCCTGGGGTTGGGCTGGTCCCTGTGGGTGGTCCCGATGGTGCGCGGTCAGGCACCCCTGCCGTCGCCGGTGTCCGAGCTGAACCACTTGGTGCACGAAATGTCCGAGCACGTGCGGCACCTCGGCGACGACATCTCGGCGGACCTGGGTCAGGCTCCCCAGGGACAGATCCTGATCCAGGACACGCAGGAACTGGCCCAGGCAATCGGCGAGTTCCGCGAGACACTGCACAATAGTCTGGACACGTATCAGGTCCGCCAGTCATATTCCGGCATCGATAACACTTGGCACCATCTGCAGGCGCAACTGGCGCAGCCGGGCTTCAACACGCCCGCCGTGGCCCGCGCCGCGTCGCGAGTCGGCGAGGCCGACGCCCGGATCCACCAGGTGCTGGGCCTGAACACTCTGCCTGCCAATTACTACGGCGCCGGCCAGGCGCCCACCGGCATGGCCGAGACGCAACGCCTGGCGCACGCGCTGGTGGAACGCGCCGAGGCCCTGGCGGTGACCATCCGCGCCGACATGGTCGGCGGTGGCGGGCGGCTGCTCCAGGACGCGGTCAACCTGGCGCAGGCGGCCGACCTGTTCCACGACGGGATCGACCTCAACGCCCGCCCCGACATCGCGCGGAACGGCTTCGCGGGGGTCGCCGCACTGTCCGACCGCCTGGAGCAGGACCTGGCCGCGATCCCGCCGCCCCCGCGGGTCCAGGCCGCGTGGCAGGCGTTCCAGGCCGTCGAGGTCCTGCTCCGCCAGGACCTCGGGCTGCCCAACGCCCCCCAGGACCTCGCCCTCAGCGCGATCCCGGTCGGCAGTCCCTCACCGGTCGTGGCGCTGGCCGACCAGCTCGTCACCCAGGTCAACGCCTTCATCCAGGTCTTCAGCCAGACCGCCGGGGCGGTCCCCGAAGGGGGATTCTTTCTCGCCGACGCCCAGCGGCTGCAAGCCGCCGCCGCCGACTTCCGCCAGGACGCCGCCCGGGGGCTCAACACCGGGCAGCTCGCCTACGAGTTCCGCGACGTCGACGCCCTCTGGCAGCGCCTGGCGCGGCGGACCAACCGGATCGCCCGCGGCCGGAGCGGGCCGAACATCCAGCAGGTCGCCAGCATGGGCCAGACCATCGCCCAGATCCACCAGCTCCTAGGCATGCCCGGGTTCGCACCGATGGTCATTTCGATTCCCACGCCCTGACTGTTTATGGAAGTATCGGGCTCGCCGTCGCCTGGAGCAGCTCTTTCATCTCCAGACGCTGGAGTGTGACGGCCAGTCGCTCGAGGGCCGAGCCCGATCGCGACCCGGCGCAGAGGTCGATGAAGGCGGACGGGTCCCAGACGCCGCCCGGGATCAGCCGGGCGGCCAGCGCGGCGTCGTGCGCCTCCAGGAGCGGGGCCGCGACCGATGCCAATCGACCGAAGAGCGGGTGCCGGCCGACCCGGCGAAACCAGTACGACGCGTTGCCGGGGTCGGGCTCGCGCCGGTGGGCGATCCCGTGCCAGTAGGCCGACGTCTCCCGTTCGCCCAGGTCGCCGGCCCGCTGTGCGGCCTCGTGGCTCGCGTCCCAGAAGTCGTGGACCTGGAACAACCCCGCCGCCAGCGCCAGCCGCATGGGCCGCGAGGCCGAGGGCAGCACCTCCGACCACGCCCCTTCCGACAGCGCCGGGGCCAGCCGGGGCCGGCGGGGCGCGGCCTGGACCAGCGTGGGGCCGGTCGCGTCCTCCCCGCCCAGCGCCGCATACCCCAGCGCGGCGATCAGGTCGGCCGCATCCAGGGGCAGCGACGCGACAACGTGCGCCGGCGACTCGCCCGACTCGAGGCGATCAAGGACCTCGCCCAGCGGAGTCCCCCGCGTGCCGACGACTGGAGCGCCCTCCCGCACCAGAACCCGGCCCCAAATGTCGCTCATCGTTCGGCCTCACCGTACTTCGATGAATTCGAAATTTGAGATTCAAAATTCGAGACCAAATTCCAAGAGATACACCGATCCTGAGGTGTTCTCGAATTCCCTCGGAAACCAGGAGTTATACCCATCTCGAATCTCAAATCTCGAATTTCAAATCTCAAACACTCGATCCTCCGATCAGACATAAGCCATTCCGGGGATGTTCAGAGGAATCGGAGC
This sequence comes from Planctomycetaceae bacterium, assembly GCA_019232645.1. GTDB lineage: Bacteria > Planctomycetota > Planctomycetia > Isosphaerales > Isosphaeraceae > JAFANO01. The sequence goes on from JAFANO010000708.1 coordinate 6,501, forward strand.
ACGATCCGGGCAATGTCCTGGTAGAAGACG
>JAFANO010000190.1 GCA_019232645.1 Planctomycetaceae bacterium
GAGGGCGACCTCGATGACCTGCCGCTCACCCTTGAACGGCTTGAGGGTGACGAAGGCCCTGAGGGTCTCGCCGGGTTCGAGCCGGTCGGAGGCCAGGCGGACCGACTCGATCGTCGCGACCGCGCGCCCCGAGGCGATCTCGACGTCGCAGTCGATCCGCTCGATCCGGACCGGGGCCATCGGGTTGCGGACCAGGATGTTGATGATCGAGGCGACCGGATTGAACAGCGCCGCGGCGCCCATCGGGCCGGTGTAGCGGGGGCCGCTGGCGGTGTCGCGCAGCTCGATCGGGTCGTGCCCCTTGATCCGGATGATCGCTTTGATCTGGGCGGTCAGCTCCTCGGGTAGATTCCCCTCGGTGTCGATGGCATTGGTCAGGACCGACATGACGAGGGTGGGCAGCAGGTTGGGCTCGCGGGCGATCTGGACGCGATAGGTGCGCGGCTCGGCGTAGCGGCCGGTCTTGACCCGGACCTCCAGGGGGAGCAGATCGGGCCTGGGGCCAATCCGACCGGCGACCCCCGTGCTGACGTCGGTGTCGATCACGCCGACGACCTTCAGCGGCGAACCCATCTTCATGCTGACGCTGGCGCGGGGGTACACGGTGTGGATGTAGCCGGTCATCATCGGGAACTCGCAAGCCCCGAGGCTGAACATGGGGTGGCCGAAGCCATAGACGCGATTTCCCTCGACGTGGGTGACGGTGCCGATGCCCGAGAGGTCGAAGTCGCCGGTCACCAGGGCGATGCTCAGCGGCGCGCCCGGGACCAGTGGCTTATCTCCTTCCTCGCGGATGACCCGCCCGGCAGCGGCGCCGCCGGCCATCGGGGCCATGCCGAGCGGCTGGAACCGCTCGCCCAGCAGAACCAGGGCCGTCGGGCCGAACCCCGACGCCGCCAGCGGCGTCGCGATCGGCCTCATGCCCGCCAGCGTCCCCCCCGAGACCGGCGCGGGGGCCCAGGCGGTCGAGTCCTCCGCCGTCCGGCCGTCGATCAGCACCGGCGCATCCCGGAGCGAAGCCTGGAACCCGTCCTTCTGCCGGTCCTTGGCCTCGGCCGCGATCCGGCGGTCGCTCGAGCGGACATACTGGACCATCTGCTGGAATGGCGTGACCCCGGCAATCGGATCCTTGGCGAATTCCCAGGCGAAGGCGACCGCCCCCAGGAGCTTGCCGTCGATGTAGATCGGGCTGCCACTCATCCCCTGGATGATCCCGGCGTGCTCGAGGTTGCACCCGGTCAGTCGGCAGAGCACCATGTCGCGCCCGGGGCTGACGTCCCGCATCACGCCCAGGACCTCGGCGCCGAACTCCTCGAGCCTCGTGCCCACCATCACCGTCTGGCCGGTCCCCTTCATCCCGGGCCGGATGTCGTCGATATCCCAGTACGTCGTTGGGTCGGGTTCGGCCGCGAGGGTGGCCGCGGCGGCGCCCGCGACTGCCAGCAATGGGATCAGCACTCGTCCGATTATCCACGATTGGGCCGACAGGCAACACATTGAGGAGACCTCCGGGGACAGGCGGGATCCTTCCAATTGTCCAGAGGCGGGAACTCAGGGCATCCAGAGGTGTACCGCGGAGGAAAGCATCGTCGCCGCGCGGAGAGGATGGGGGAGAGTCTCGGCGGCAACCTACGGTCGAACCTCAAGCAGGTCTGGGGATACCGAGAAACCCCTTCGTCTCGAGGGTTCCTTCCTGGATCATCACACATCATCCTAACCCACGTTTAACATCGCGTCAACCAAGAGTTCACGCGATATTCATGTGGGGGTGCAAGGCGCGGTCCGCGCGCTCGGGACAGCATGGTAGGATGCCATCGAAGACGCGCCACACCCGACCCGACAGAACGTGCCAGGCGTCTCGAAAGACGGCGATCGTCAGTGCTTCCGCAGCGGGACCCGCGACCAGGCGAAGTACACAGGGATGCCCGCCAGGACGATCAGGAGGCCGATGCCCGACGTCTTGGGCGCGAGGCAGACGAAATCGAGGACGAGCAGCACCGCCAGGCCGATGTAGATCCACGCGGGGACCGGATAGCCAAGTGTGCGGTAGGGCCTTTCGAGGACGGGCCGCTTCCGCCTCAGCACGATCACGGCGCCGACCATCAGCGTGTAGAACGCCAGGTCAACCGGGATGATATATTCGAGCAGTTGATTGTAGAGGTTTCCGTAGGTCACCACGTTCGTCCCGGGGTCGATTGTGGCCGTGACCGGCAGGACCAGCAGACCGGCCCAGAGGCCCTGGGCTGCTAGCGCCGCGGCCGGGACGTGATGGCGGTTGGTCGTCCCCGCCCGGGCGAAGAAGAGGCCATCGCGGGCCATTGCATAATAGACCCGCGCGCCGGAGAGAATGATCCCGTTGACGCAGCCGAACGTCGAGATCAGGATCGCGGCGGCCATGACGACCGTCCCGCTCCGACCCAGGATGACCTGCATGACCGCCGCGGCGACCCGGTCCTGAGGCGCGTGCTGGATGGTTTCCAGCGGGAGCGTAACCACGTACGCGAGGTTCGCCAGCAGGTAGAGCAGGACAACGCTGCCGCAGCCGACGACGAGCGCCTGGGGCAGGTTCCGCCCGGGGTCGCGGACCTCGCCGCCGGTGAACGTCACGCCGTTCCAGGCCGACTGCGAGAAGAGCGGCCCGATCATCGCGTGGCCTAGCAGCACCGCCAGTGCCGCCGACCCGGTCAGCGGCAGGCCCTGGAGCGCCTCCGAGGGGCTCCAGCCGTTGGCTGACGGGTCCCACCACGACGCGGTCCACGCGGCGGCCTCGCGGTTGGCGCCCAGCGTCAGGCCGACCGCGACCAGGCCCAGCAGCGCGGCCGTCTTGGTGAACGTGAACGAGTTCTGGATCCGGGTTCCCGACCGGAGCCCACGGGTGTTCGTCGCCGTCAGGGCCGCGATGACCGTCAGCGCGACCAGTTGCTGCGTCGAGAGGCTGACGGCATAGCCTTGGACGCGCAGCGGGGGGATCAGGTAGCGCCCGGCCGAGACCGGGGGGATCAGCACGCCGAGGTACTTGGCGAAGGCGACCGAGACCGCCGCGATCGTCCCGGTCTGGACGACGAGGAAGACCGACCAGCCGAACAGGAAGCCGGCCAGCGGGCCGTAGGCCTCGCGGAGGAAAACGTACTGTCCCCCGGCCCGGGGCATCATCGCCGCGATCTCGGCGCAGCAGAGCGCGCCGGTGATCGTCATCACGCCGGCCAGGGTCCAGGCGACGAGCAGCCAGCCGGGCGCTCCGACCAGACGCGTCGACTCGGCCGACGTGATGAAGATCCCCGACCCGATCATCGAGCCCATGACAATCATCGTGGCGTCGAGCCGACCGAGCTGGCGGACTAGCTTTGGCGACGGGTCGGCCTCGACCAGCGCGGTCGTCGGCGTCATAGGCATCGTCTCGGGCGCCCCGTCGCTAGGAGCCTTGCGCGATGAACGCCTTGACATCCTCGATGGCGTGCTCGATCGTCTCGCGACGCCAGTGGGTCAGGGCGCTGTCCAGGGCTTTGGTCAACTGATTGACCAGGTGCGTGCCCGCGATCGTCGGCGTCTCACCCTCAGCACGGATCTCGGGGAAATCGCGGTGGTGGACGCTCGTCGTGTTCGCCGTGGCTCCGGTCTCGACGACTACTCGGCTCAGGTCGGTCGCCATGGAGGGAAAACCTCATCTCAGGTTGCGGTTCGTCAGGTCCGCGGTGCGGGCCATGTCCAGATAAGGTACTGTCCGCTCGCAAGACTCTCAAGATCGTGACCCGGCTGCCCTCGACCGGGACGGGACGTCCGGGAGCGGCCGTAGCACGCGGACTTGAGGATTCGCACTTCCAATCCAGGAGTTCTAGAACTGCGCGAGGAACCGCGTGTCGTTCTGATAAAGCAGGCGGATGTCGTCGATCCCGTGCCGTCGCATGCAGAGCCGCTCGATGCCCAGGCCGAAAGCGAAGCCCGTCACCTCATCCGGATTATACCCGACGGCGCGGAAGACGTTGGGATCGACCATGCCGGCGCCCCCCATTTCAACCCAGCGGTCGCCGCCATGCCAGTGCATATCGACCTCGACGCTCGGCTCGGTGAACGGGAAGAACGACGGCCGGAATCGGACCTTGACGTCGTGGCCGAGGTAGCTCTGCGCGAACAGCCGGAGCAGCGTCTTGAGGTCGGCCATCGTCACTCCGCGGTCGACCATCAGCCCCTCGATCTGGTGGAACATGAACGAGTGGGTCGCGTCCACCGTGTCGGGCCGGTAGACCCGGCCGATCGCGATGACGCGGACCGGGGGCGGCTGCCGCTCCATGACCCGGATCTGCACGGTGCTCGTCTGGCTCCGGAGCATCATGCCGCCGGGCAAGTAGAAGTTGTCGAGCGGATCGCGCGCCGGGTGCGACGGCGGGATGTTCAGCGCCTCGAAGTTGTGCCGGACGTCCTCGACCTCCGGCCCGCGCGCCACGGCGAAGCCGAATCGGCCAAACAGGTCGACCAGCTCGTCGGCCGTCTGGGTCAGGGGATGGCGATGGCCGAGTTTCGGGCGATGGCCCGGCAGGGTCACGTCGATGCCGCGGCTCGGCGCCCGATCGGGCCGCTCGGCCCGCGCCCTGGCCGCGTCCCAGGCCGCCTCCAGCGCCTGCTTGACGGTGTTGAACCGCTGCCCATAGGGCCGCTTGTCCGGCGGCTCCAGCACCTTCAGCCGCTCCTGAGCGGCCCTGACCCGACCCTGCTTCTGACCCAGAAACTCGATTCGGACGCCCTCGACTGCCTCGGCGGTCTCGGCCTGACGGAACGCGGCCAAGCCCGACGCCTCCAGCGCGTCGAGGTCGGCGAGCGCCGAGGCGAGCGGTTCGGGAGGACTCATGGCGGCCCTCGGGTGCCTCTTCGGAAGGTGCGCCGGTCGCACCGATCATCCCGGCCGGGGGATCGGGTCGCCCGGCCGAGCCTTGACGTTTCGGTGACTTTCCCTTGTGCCCCTGAGCGCTCGGAGGCGCCCTCACCCCGGCCCTCTCCCGCGGGGTGAGGGCGGCTCCGAGTGAAGCTTGAAAACGGGTTGCCTCATACGGGTTCCAGGAATTTCAGGCACCTGGTCCGCGGAATTAAAATCGAGAATC